>NZ_JAGYGD010000016.1:0-144472 GCF_019947275.1 Pseudomonas sp. GL-RE-29 | reverse complement strand
CTCCAGCCCCACTCCCAGAATCACTCCCCTTCGAACTCCCACCAGTCATAGACCCACTCCCCATCCCCGGGCTGGTCGGGCTAGTACTACTCCCATTAGCATCACCACCATTCCCACCTTCAATAGTGCCAGGAGGCAGTGCATTCTCCGCCCCGGAACCGGCGTTCATTTCCGTTGAAGGCGGCATCCCGCCCTTATCCACTGGCGCACCGCTGCTACCGGCAAATGTCACCACTGCACTGAGCGACAACAAAGTGGCCACTGTCATAGCCGTGAGTTTTGACCTGTTCATGGTCCACTCCTTTCAAGGTTGTTGGACCGCATCAGCTGGGTTCGCCCGAGCCATCTTGGCCAGCTATATCCGGATCATCAGGTAAGGCCTCGACATCAGAATCAGTGCGCTTAACGTCTTCGTTGGGAACCTGCTCAACACCCGCATCATCATCGGGCGGACGTTGATCACGACTCAGAGGATCAGTCGGTGAGGGCAATGGATATTCAGGCGTTTCGTCGATATCAGCATCTTTCGGATCAGCATTCATGGTGCACCTCTCAAAGAGCCTGAAAGCAGGCCCTGAAGTTTCGAGGCGGGCGCGAGGCTCGCGTTCGATCCGGGAGACAACCGGTAAACCCGATCGCAACCCTCGATCAAGCGTCGTCTTCATCCTCGTCTTCAAAATCAACATTGCCCACATCACCCGCATCATCGGAATCGTTAAGCGGAACAGTCGCATCGTCCATCAAAGAACCCGGATCCTCATTACCGGGATCGTTAATGAACGGCAGTCCGCTCGGGCCTTTTTCTTCTTTGCCTTCGGTCTCCGGTGTCATGGCGCGCCTCACATTATTCAGGGGTATATGAAGTTCGAGGGTTCACCACAGGTAAATGTTCCGGGACAAAGCACAGACATGAAAAACCCGGCGCTTGGCCGGGTTTGTGCTTCATGGCGATGTCGAATCAGTGATGTTTGTTTTTATGTTTATTCTTGTGTTTGTGGCCGCCACCGGAATGGGAGCTGTCATTGTCGCTCCCCAAATTGTTGCCGACCGCACCACCCGCAGCCCCGCCGAGTCCTGCGCCAATGGTCGAACCGGTTGAGCCGCCGAGGCTATTACCGATCACCGAACCGCCCGCCGAGCCCAAGCCACCGCCGACCGCTGCTTCTGTGCGACTGCCCTTGGGCGCTCCGACCGCACTGCCTGCGGCGCCACCCACGCCGGCGCCAATAGCCGCGCCCGTGCTGCCGCCCATTTGCCCGCCGACTACGTTGCCCAGCGCGCCGCCAAGGCCACCACCTACAGCAGCAGTGCCGTCACCGGCGGCCATCGCCAGCGGCGTGAGAAAAAGTCCAAAAAATAACGTAGATAACGTCAAACGTACGGAGCCATTTACTTCCTTGCCTTTGGTAATCGCTGTCATAGCATGCCTCGTGTTCTTCGATGGGCTTAAAACTTTGAGCCACTATCGGGAGAAACGTTCATAAACCAAAAAGCCCGGCATCGAGCCGGGCTTTTTGAGTGGACCGATCAGGATCAGTGACGCTTGTGACCTTTGGCCAGGTTGCTGCCAACGCCGCCGCCCAATGCGCCGCCCAGACCTGCGCCGATGGTGGAGCCGGTCTTGCCACCGAGGCTGTTACCGATCACCGAACCACCGGCAGCGCCCACACCGCCGCCGATGGCAGCGCTGGTACGGTGGCCTTTCTTGGCGGCAACAGCACTGCCTGCTGCACCTGCCACACCAGCACCTATCGCAGCGCCGGTGCTGCCGCCCATGCTCTGGCCCACGACATTACCCAGCGCGCCGCCCAATCCGCCACCAATTGCAGCAGTGCCGTCGCCAGCCATTGCACCTTGAGCAACCAGAAGACCCAGAACCAGAGCAGGCAGAGTGAAACGCATGACAAAAAACCTCAAAAATAAGATGAAAATCAAAGGGGTCGCGATTGAATGCTTTAGAGGGAACAAAGTCCAGACATACGCGCTCAACCATCGCGGATGGCGACGGTTGGACAGCGTTTATGGAAAAGGTTTTATGACAGGCAAAAAAAAGCCCGCTGGGGAACGGGCAGGATGTTGCTTTCTAACGGATGAGTTGAGCCTACGTAGACGCCTGTGAAAACTTTGTGAAAAAACCCGGGGTTAAAAAATTGTTCACACATTCATCAGGCACAAAAAACCCCGCTCAATGGCGGGGCATGCTTGGGGATCCATTACTTCCTGGCCGGAGCCGTCACCCTGGGGAGAAATTTCCCCTTCTGCACTCGGCCCGCCCTGGTCTTGATCTTGTCGACCTCTGTCTGGTCCTCGCCGAAGCTGGCAACGTACGCAGTCTGTCCACACTGCACACAATTGTTGATCGGAAACTCTGCACCGTCGTCTTCGATATACGGATCAGCCATCTCTTCACCCCTCTTCAAAAGCGGGATCGACACCGGCAAGCCCTTTTGCCTGAATAAATATCGACCACCAAGATTTTTGAGACTAGCCGGTCACGACCGGACTTGTAATTCACATATCAAAATGCCCGACGAAAGGACCTATCTTCATTATCTTAATTTGACCGCCGTACCGGTCACAAATACCACCACCATCCCGCCTTTGCCGGCCGGCATACTGATCTCAAAATCAAGTCCCACCACAGCATCCGCCTGAAGTGCCCGCGCCCGCTCCTTGATCTCGTCAGTGGCCTGAATACGCGCCTCCTTCAATGCGCGCTCCAGCGTCTGGGAGCGGCCACCGAAAATATCGCGTATGCCGGCGAACATATCGCGGATAACGTTGACGCCCTGCACCGACTCGGCGCTGACAATGTCCAGGTAAGCCGTGATTTGTCGGCCTTCGATTGTATGGGTCGTGGTAGTGATCATTTAGTTTCCTTTTTATGGCTCCGAGGGCTAAACCCACCCAAACCCTTTCGCCACTATCGCGGCCAGACCAAGCGTTGCGGTGATGAGCGCACTGCTTCCGCCCTTAAATGGGCTAGCCAAGAGCGTCGTAGGAAAATACCCGGAGCGCTGAACATTCCAAAATCCAACACCCGAACGCACAAAACCCCTGGCTTCTTTCGAAACCAGGGGTTCTGTTTACATCGAATTTGGCGGTGAAGGAGAGATTCGAACTCTCGATACAGTTTCCTGTATACACACTTTCCAGGCGTGCTCCTTAAGCCACTCGGACACTTCACCGTATCTCTTCAAACAAGTTCTGTCTGTCGAGGCGCGCTAATGTAGTCGAAAGCTTTTCTGATGGCAAACATTTTTTTCAGAATTTTCATGCGGTTAACGCGATTAGTCGTTTCGGTCGCTACAGGGCATGACAAACCGGCCAATCTCCGGCTTCGCGCTCCCATCTATATAGAGGGCGATTCGCGGCTGGCGTGGCTGGATGCGTTCGGCGGGCGGGAAAAGGGTGACTGGCGAGTCAGTCACGGCGCTTTACCTGGCCTTTAGTGGTGGGTAACGTCTGCCCTACTTTATTGAAAGGAATAGCGTCATGAGTGAGTTGATTTCCTACCATCTCGAAGACGGTATCGCGACCCTGACCCTGAGCAATGGCAAGGTCAATGCCATTTCTCCGGACGTGATTGCTGCCTTTAACGCGGCGCTGGATCAGGCTGTGACTGATCGTGCGGTGGTGATCATTACCGGTACGCCTGGGATTCTCTCGGGCGGTTACGATTTGAAGGTGATGACCTCCGGCCCTAAAGAAGCCGTGGCGTTGGTGACTTCCGGCTCGACGCTGGCCCGTCGCCTGTTGTCGCACCCGTTCCCGGTGATCGTGGCTTGTACTGGGCATGCGGTGGCCAAGGGCGCGTTCCTGTTGTTGTCGGCAGATTACCGCATCGGTGTCGATGGTCCGTTCAGCATCGGCTTGAACGAAGTGCAGATCGGTATGACCATGCACCACGCGGGTATCGAGCTGGCTCGTGATCGTCTGCGCAAGTCCGCCTTCCATCGTTCCGTGATCAACGGTGAAATGTTCAATCCGCAGACTGCCGTGGACGCCGGTTTCCTGGATGTCGTGGTCTCGGCCGAGGAACTGCAAGGGGCCGCGCTGGCGGCGGCGCGTCAGTTGAAAAAGATCAACATGACGGCGCATAAGAACACCAAGTTGAAAGTACGCAAGGCGTTGCTCGAAACCCTGGACAACGCGATCATCCAGGATCAGGAGCATTTGGTTTAAGCCCAAACCTGTTCCGCCGAAAAGCCCGACCATCGTGTCGGGCTTTTTCTTGCGCCTTACGTAGAAAAGCTTACAACCGCTCTAGATCGCGCCTGACCCATAGGTCGGAAACATGCGTACAAACATCGTCTATCTCCTACCTCTATAGTGGCAATTGCCGAAAACAGTGCACATCCGTACACTGCGCCACCTTTTGTCCCGGTGGGGCCTGAAAATGCTGTTTGTTTTACGTATGTCATTGATGGGTCTGCACTTTATTGTGGCGGGTGTGCTGGGTGTCATTCTCGGTCTGTGCCGCCCTTTCAATCCGGATAACAGTCGTTTGTGTGCCCGCCTGTATGCGTGGCCGGCGATGTGTATTTTGCGTTTGCGGGTGAAGGCCGAAGTCGGCCCTTTGATGGACAAACCCGAAAGCTGCGTCATCGTTGCCAACCATCAGTCCAACTATGACTTGTTTGTGTTCGGCAACGTCGTCCCCCGTCGCACCGTGTGCATCGGCAAAAAGAGCCTCAAGTGGGTGCCGTTGTTCGGTCAGTTGTTCTGGCTGGCCGGCAATGTATTGATCGACCGCGGCAATGCGCAGAAAGCCCGTCAGTCGATGTTGACTACTACCAACACCTTGCAAAACGAAGACACCTCGATCTGGGTATTCCCGGAAGGCACGCGCAACCTCGGCGAAGAACTGCTGCCGTTCAAAAAAGGCGCGTTCCAGATGGCCATCGCTGCCGGAGTGCCGATCGTACCGGTGTGTGTCAGCAGTTACGTCAAGCACATGCGATTGAACCGCTGGCGCAGTGGGAAAATTCTGATCCGTTCGTTGCCCGCGATTCCTACCGCAGGTTTGAGCATGGACGACATGCCGATGCTGATTGCCCAGTGCCGTGAGCAGATGCGCGAATGCATCGACTCGATGGACCGGCAACTGCAACCCGCTTGAAAGAAACCCGCCTGGTGCGGGTTTTCTTTTGCCTGCAAACTTTTGCCTGCGAACTCAGCAGATTTCACTGACTCTCAAGTAGCAGACAAGGCTAAGCTCAACGCTGCCTGCCACGGCCATTCGCCATTGAAAGCTGCCAATAAGAAGTGAACCAACATCATGGGTAGAGTTGTTGCTGCTGCGGTTTACAGCGCTGGTAAGAAAGTCACCAATATCACCCTCGACGAAGGCGCGGCCTGGGCTGCAAAGCCTGGTCACTTCGTCTGGATCGGTCTCGAAGAGCCGAACGAAGAGGAACTGTACAACTTGCAACGCCAGTTCAACCTGCACGAACTGGCCATCGAAGATGCCCTGGAGAAACATAGTCGGCCGAAACTGGAAACCTTCGGCGATGCGCTATTCATCGTCACGTATTCGCCGATTATGGAGGACGGCAAACTCAAGTTTATCGAGACTCATATCTTTGCCGGCAATGGCTACATCATTACTGCACGCAACGGACATTCGGCGTCCTACGCCTATGTCCGACAGCGTTGTGAGGCGCGTCCACTGTTGCTGGAGCACGGGGAAGACTTCGTACTCTATGCGATCCTCGATTTCGTGATTGAAAACTACCAGCCGATGGGCGAAGCCATTCATGCCCAAATTGATGAGCTGGAACGCAACGTCATGTGCGGCTCGCTGAATGAGCGCGATATTCAGAACCTGCATGGTCTGCGCAGGGATGTATTGCGGTTGCGCCGTTACGCGGCGCCGATGGTAGAGATCGGCGAGGAACTGCAAAAACTAAGCTTCCCGTTCATCGACAAGAACATGCGCCCGTACTTTCGCGACGTGCAGATTCATGTCACGCGACAGATGGAAGACCTGACGACGCTGGCGGACATTGCCAGCCAGACCATCGAGGTTGGGGTGCTGCTGGAAGCGTCACGTCAGAGCGTGGTGCAGCGCAAGTTTGCGGCGTGGGCGGCGATTCTGGCGTTCCCGACGGCGGTGGCCGGGATTTACGGAATGAACTTCCAGAACATGCCGGAGTTGACCTGGCATTACGGGTATTTTGGGGTGCTGGGGTTTATCGCGGTGGGGTGTGTGGGGTTGTGGGCGAGCTTCAAGAAGTCGGGGTGGCTTTGACAGCTGTTGTGGTGAGGGAGCTTGTTCCCGCTCGGTAGCGAAGCGGACCCTAAAACGGGCCTGCTGCGCAGTCCAGCGGGAGCAAGCTCCCTCGCCACAGTGCTGAATCGGGCTTATACCGACTGCGATTCCGGCTTGTGCGCCACAAACCGCATCATCCACTCGGCAACCGTGGTGCCGTGGTGCTCACTTTCCAGGCTCGCCATGCCTTTCGAATAAATCTGTTCGCCCAACGCCTGCTGGCGAATCTCGAGCAGCGCCCGCGAATAGTCGTGAATGAATTCAGGATGTCCCTGGAAACACAGCACCTGATCGTTGATGTGATACGCGGCAAACGGGCAGAAATCGCTGGAAGCGATCACTGTGGCGTTTTCCGGTAGCGAAGTGACCTGATCCTGGTGACTGATCAACAGGGTCAGCTCTTCCCTCAGCGGGCTCATCCACGGCGCCTTGGCGGCGAGTTTGTAGTTATGGGTGCCGACGCCCCAGCCTTGCGTCGCACGCTCACTCTTGCCACCCAGCAGCAACGCCAGCAACTGATGACCGAAGCACACGCCCAGCAGCTTGTCGCCGCGCTCGTAGCGGGTCAGCAGATACGTCCTGAGGGTTTCGATCCAAGGGTCGGTGCCAAAGGAATCGGCCTTGCTGCCGGTGACCAGATAGGCGTCAAACGTCAGGTCATCGTTGGGATATTCGCCTTGCATCACGTTGTAGACGGTGAATTCGGCGGCGATGGGTTGCTGCGAAAACAGGTGTTTGAACATCTGCCCGTAGCCCTGATATTGGTCAACCAATTCCGGACGCAGGATGTCGGTTTCCAGAATGCAGATGCGTAACGACATAAAAAATACCTGACACGTGATGGGAATAATGCACACCCCAGAGCCTGCCTCGAAACACCGTGACAAGGCAAGCCCCGGAATGTGTCACTGATCCCTAAAACGCCTCCCCTTTTGCCGCTTTCTCCAGGAGCAACGCAGGCGGCGCGAAGCGTTCTCCGTATTCCCCGGCCAGATACTGGGCACGGGCGACAAAGTCCTTGATCCCATATTGATTGATGAACTGCAGCGCGCCACCGGTCCACGCGGCAAAACCAATGCCGAAGATCGACCCGACGTTGGCATCCGCCGTAGAGGTCAACACGCCCTCCTCCACACAACGCACGGTTTCGATGGCTTGCACGAACAACAGCCGATCGCGCACATCCTTCGGAGAAATCTGTCCATCGGCTTTTTCAAAACGGGATTTCAGTTCCGGCCACAAATGCTTCTGGCCACCGGCCGGGTACTCATAGAAACCACCTCCAGCCGCCTTGCCCGGACGCTTAAATTCGTTGAGCAGCAAGTCAATCACCGCAAACGCCGGGTGCTCAATCAGCGGTTTCCCTTCTGCCTGAAGGTCTTTGGCGGTTTGCTGGCGGATATGGCTCATGAGGCTGAGGGAAACTTCGTCAGAAATCGCAAGCGGTCCTACAGGCATGCCCGCCTTGCGCGCCTCGGTCTCGATCATTGGCGCACTCACCCCTTCGCCCAGCATGGCGATGCCTTCGTTGGTGAACGTACCGAATACCCTCGAGGTAAAGAAGCCACGGCTGTCGTTGACCACAATCGGGGTTTTCTTGATTTGCAGCACGAAATCGAAACCGCGAGCCAGGGTTTCGTCGCTGGTATTGGCGCCCTTGATGATTTCCACCAGCGGCATCTTTTCCACGGGGCTAAAGAAGTGCAGGCCGATGAATTTGCTTTGATCCGGCACCGCCGTCGCCAGCCCGCTGATCGGCAGGGTTGAGGTGTTGGAAGCGATCACTGCGTCCGGGCCGACGATACGTTGCGCGGCCAGTGACACTTTGGCTTTCAGCTCACGGTCTTCAAACACCGCTTCAATGATCAGATCGCAACCGACCAGATCGGCATCGTTTTCGCTGGTGTGAATGCGAGACAAAACGGCTTCGCGCTGCTCGGCATTCATTTGGCCACGCGCGACTTTCTTGTCTAGCAATGCCGCCGAGTGCGCCTTGCCTTTCTCCGCTGCCGCGAGGTTGATGTCCTTGAGCACCACCTCGATCCCCGCCGAGGCGCTGACAAAGGCGATACCAGCGCCCATCATCCCGGCACCGAGCACACCGACTTTTTTCGTGACGTATGGAGCAAAGCCCTGCGGCCGCGAGCCACCGGCATTGATTTCGTTGAGCTGGAACCAGAAAGTACCGATCAGGTTTTTCGAAACCTGGCCGGTGGTCAGTTCGGTGAAGTAGCGGGTTTCGATCAGGTGCGCTGTGTCGAAATCCACCTGGGCGCCTTCTACGGCCGCGCAAAGGATTTTCTCCGGCGCGGGCATGCAGCCCTGGGTTTTACTGCGCAAGATCGACGGCGCAATGGCCAGCATCTGCGCGACTTTCGGGTTCGATGGCGTGCCGCCCGGGATCTGGTAACCCTTTACATCCCAACGCTGCACCGCCGTCGGGTTGGCCAGAATCCACGCTCGTGCCTTAGCCAGAAGCTCGTCATGATCCGCCGCCAGCTCATCGATCAAACCCGCCTGCAACGCCTGTTGCGGCCGCACCTTTTTGCCTTCGAGCAAATATGGCAGGGCTGTTTCCAGGCCGAGCATGCGCACCATGCGCACCACCCCGCCACCGCCCGGCAGCAGGCCGAGGGTCACTTCCGGCAGACCGAGTTGCACGGAAGGATTGTCCAGCGCCACACGGTGATGACAGGCCAGGCAGATTTCCCAGCCACCGCCGAGCGCCGCACCGTTGATCGCGGCGACCACAGGTTTGCCGAGGGTTTCCAGGGTGCGTAATTGGCCCTTGAGGGTCAGCACCATGTCGTAAAAGGCTTTGGCTTCGGGCTTGCCGACCTTGATCAACTCATTGAGGTCGCCGCCAGCGAAAAAGGTTTTCTTGGCCGAGGTGATGATGACGCCAGCGATGGCTTCCTTGTCGGCCACCAGACGAGCGACGCAGTCAGCCATGGCCTCGCGATAAATCGCATTCATGGTGTTGGCGCTCTGGCCCGGCATGTCGATGGTCAGGACGACGATTTGGTCCTGGCCTTTTTCGTAACGTATGGCTTGGGTCATGTCACTTGTCCTTGAATTCGGGGCTCAGAGGCGTTCGATGATGGTGGCAATGCCCATGCCGCCGCCGACACACAGGGTCGCGAGGCCATAGCGCAAGCGCCGGGCTTCCAGTTCATCGAGCAAGGTGCCGAGAATCGCGCAACCGGTGGCGCCCAGCGGATGGCCCATGGCGATGGAACCGCCGTTGACGTTGACCTTGTCCGGGTCGACCGCCATGTCCTTGATGAACTTCAACACCACCGAGGCAAAGGCCTCGTTGACCTCGAACAGGTCGATGTCCTCGACCCGCAGCCCGGCCTTGGCCAGAGCCTTGCGAGTGGCTGGCGCGGGGCCGGTGAGCATGATGGTTGGATCGGTGCTGGTGACCGCTGTAGCGACAATCCGCGCCCGTGGCTGCAAACCCAGCGCACGTCCCTTGGACTCGGAGCCGATCAGCATCAACGCGGCGCCGTCAACGATCCCGGAACTGTTGCCGGGGGTGTGGACGTGATTGATCCGCTCTACATGGCTGTAGACCCGCAACGCGGTGGCGTCGAAACCCATTTGCCCCATCATTTCGAAGCTCGGCTTGAGCTTGCCCAGGCCTTCCAGCGTTGTATCGGCACGAATGAATTCATCGTGATCGAGCAGGATGATGCCATTCTGGTCCTGCACCGATACCAGTGACTTGTTGAACGACCCATTGGCCCGCGCCCGTGCAGCTTTCTGCTGGGAGTGCAAAGCGTAGGCGTCGACGTCATGTCGACTGAAGCCTTCAAGCGTGGCAATCAAATCGGCGCCCACGCCTTGTGGGGTGAAATGGCTGTGCAGATTGGTTTCCGGATCCAGCGCCCAAGCCCCGCCATCACTGCCCATCGGCACCCGCGACATTGACTCGACGCCACCGACCACCACCAAGTCTTCGAACCCGGATCGAACCTTCATCGCCCCGAGATTCACCGCCTCCAGCCCCGAGGCGCAGAAACGATTGATCTGCACACCGGCCACGCTGACATCCCAACCAGCCACCTGAGCAGCGGTTTTGGCGATGTCGGAGCCTTGATCGCCAATGGGCGTTACGCAGCCAAGCACCACGTCGTCGACCTGACTGGTGTCGAGCGCAGTTCGCTGCTGCAGCGCCGTGAGCAGCCCGGCCACGAGGTTCACCGGTTTGACACTGTGCAAGGCGCCATCGGCCTTGCCTTTGCCACGGGGCGTGCGTAACGCGTCGAAAATCAAAGCTTGGGTCATGGCTTCCTCGATCTTGTTGTTGTAGTTCAGACATCGCGGCTTATGTAGGAGCTGCCGCAGGCTGCGATCTTTTGATCTTTGAAGAGGCTCCCACCATATTCCGAGCAGGCAAGGATTCAATGACCGCAACGCTCAGCAATGTTGACGCACACGCTCAGACGGACGGTAGTC
Source organism: Pseudomonas sp. GL-RE-29 (assembly GCF_019947275.1). Lineage (NCBI taxonomy): Bacteria > Pseudomonadati > Pseudomonadota > Gammaproteobacteria > Pseudomonadales > Pseudomonadaceae > Pseudomonas > Pseudomonas sp. GL-RE-29. The sequence goes on along the minus strand of NZ_JAGYGD010000016.1, from coordinate 133,737 downwards.
AGCTATCGGAAAGGCAGAGGAAGGACTCGCAGGTGTCTAGCAAAAGGCCGCCCAAGAAGCTGGCAATAGGCCTCATTCCTTTTTAATAGCAACGAGTAAGAACACCATACTAAATGGATCTAAACCACGGGTGACGCGGGCTCTAAGGTGAACATGTACGAAGTTGTCGTCGGGTTTTGCCGAGGCGCTCGTCCAACAGGAAGTGCAACGTTTGCCGTCATGGATATGTGTAGGCAAGCATCAGGAAATAACAAAAAAAAGGCGGTCAGCCATGTTCAAACAATCGAAAGTACGTCAAGCCGGACTCATTCTTTTCGCCACCACGCTGTTGTTGATTTTGCCGAACCTGACCAAGGTGATCGGCTAGTCGCTGGTTAAAAATACGGCGCAGGATTTTTACATCGCCACTTAGAAATGTGACTGGCTCGCTACCCGGGCCAGCGTGGCTGTGCCAACCTTTGCGGCACTTCCACGACATGGACGGCGATCATTTGAAAACGCTCATTCTGTTCGGGGCCTTGCTGCTCAGCACGCCCCTCTATGCCGCACAGCTGAAACTGGAGCTGGGCGCGAGCAATCGCACCTGGCAGACCGAGGAGTTGCTCAAGCATCCTCAAGCGCAGACCATTACGATCTCCAATGACGTTTCCTATAAGCGGGATATGAACTATCGCGCTGTGCCCTTGGCTGCGTTGTTGACGGGCATTAAACCTGAAGATCACTTGCAAGCGGTTGCGCTCGATGGATTTGCTGCGGAGTTGTCGGCCGCGCCACTGCTCAATACTCAGGGCGCACGCGCTTGGTTGGCGATTGAAGACCCGTCCAAACCCTGGCCGCCGCTGTCCGAAGGCAAGCACAGCGCCGGGCCGTTTTATCTGGTCTGGACAGACCCGCGAGCGGGCAACATCAGCCCCGAGCAATGGCCGTTCGAGGTCGCCAGTATCAAGCGCATGGCGCCGGTGGTGGAGCGCTTCCCTGCCCTGCTGCCCGATCCTGCATTGAAGGCGGACGATCCGGTGAACAAGGGCTTTGCGCTGTTTCAGAAGAACTGCCTGGCCTGTCATCGACTCAACGGTGCCGGGGATGCGCAATTCGGGCCTGATCTGAATATTCCGTACAACCCGACCGAATACTTTGGCGCGGATTTCCTCAGGCGCTACATCCGTGACCCGCAGAGTTTGCGCCAGTGGCCCCAGGCGAAAATGCCGGGGTTCTCGGCCGAGATATTGCCGGATGAGGATCTGGAGATGTTGGTGGGGTATTTGAAGCACATGGCGGGGCGCAAAGTTAAGCCCTGAGTACACTGCGCCCTGTAGGAGCTGGCTTGCCAGCGATATCGGTCTCACATTTAACATTGATGTCGACTGTGATGACCTCATCGCTGGCAAGCCAGCTCCTACAAGGGATGTGCAGTGATGTTGGTTACTGCTGTTGGACGGAGATCACCGGTTTCGGCGTCGGCGTTACAAACACCTTCGCATGCATCTGCTCACACCCTCCGCCCCGGCGCATCCCGCGCACCGGGCAGGCATCCAGGTAATCCAGACCCACTGCCAGTTTCAGGTGACGCTCCGGTCGCGCCAGCTGATTGGTCACGTCGAAGCTGTACCAGGCGTCATCGAGCCAAGCTTCGGCCCACGCGTGACTGGCCAAATGTTCGCTGTTTTCACTGTACAAATAACCCGACACGTACCGCGCCGGAATGCCCAGGCTACGGGTGCAGGCGAGGAACGCGTGCGTGTGGTCCTGGCACACACCCGAACGCCCGGCGAAGGCCTGGGCGGCGCTGGTGTCCACCTCAGTGGAACCCGGCGTGTAGGTCATGTGCTGGTTCAGGCCATGCATCAAGTCGATCAGCGCCGTGCGGTCCCGACGTTGCTTGCATTCCTTTTCAGCGAACGCGCGCAGGGCCTGGTCTGGTTCGGTCAGACGGGTGAAACGCAAAAACGGCAGCGCCGACTGGCTCTCATGCTCGGCCTCGCGCAGTTCGTCGATGTCGACCTGACCGCGAGCGCCGATGATGATTGCCTCGTGCGGTTCGTCCATAGTCAGCACATGCAGGATGTTGCCGAACGGATCGAGTTGCGCGCGCACCGGCCGCGGCAGATCGAGCTGCCAACTGAGCACGTGCTGGCGCTCGCTGTCGTGGGGAGTCAGTCGCAAATACTGGATGCTCGCCCGCACCTGATCCTCGTAGTGATAGGTGGTCTCGTGACTTATGGAAAGTCTCATGCAGCCTCCAGGTAGGAACTGTGAATCGCGTTGCCCAACTGGCGCACCAGCGGGATGAACTCGGTCAGCCAGGCGTGCAGGCCTTCGTCGAGAATTTCGGTGATGCCGGTGTAACGCAGTCGCGCGTCGATTTCCGCAGCGAGGCGTTGTGCAGGACGGCCATTGGCCCCCGGTAACTGAGCGAGGATCTGGTCGATTTCTTCGGTACAGGCGCGCAGGGAGCGCGGCACATCTGCGCGCAGCAACAGCAACTCGGCCACATGCCGGGCGCCAGGGGCGTCGCGATAGATCTCGGTATAAGCCTCGAAAGAGGACAAGGCTCGCAGCAAGGCACTCCACTGGTAATACGCGTGGGCCGTGCCATCGCTGACCGCTTCGGCCTGGTCGCCGGCCATTTCGTAGCGGGCGTCGAGCAGGCGCAAGGTGTTGTCCGCCCTTTCGATGAACGTCCCCAGACGGATGAAGCGGAACGCGTCATTACGCATGATCGTGCCGTAGGACGCGCCACGGAACAGGTGGGAACGTTCCTTGATCCACTCGCAGAAACGGCTCATGCCGTAACGGCTGAGGCCTTGCTCGGCAATCCCGCGAATTTCCAGCCAGGTTGCGTTGATGTTTTCCCACATGTCAGCGGTAATTCGCCCACGCACCGCATGGGCACTGGCCCGCGCCGCGCCGAGACAACTGTAGATACTGGCCGGGTTGGCTGCGTCCAGCGCAAAAAAATGCAGCAGCCGTTCGGCATGCAACTCGCCGTGACGTTCGAGGTAATCGTCCAGGGTACCGGTGATCAACAACGGCATGGCCAGTTCGTGCAGGCCATCACCGCGACCATCCTGTGGCATCAGCGACAGCGAATAACTGATGTCGAGCATCCGTGCGAGGTTTTCCGCTCGCTCCAGGTAACGCGACATCCAATACAAATCCGAGGCAGTTCTACTTAACATGGCAGGCTTCCTTCAATCCTCGACCACCCAGGTGTCCTTGGTTCCGCCGCCCTGTGAGGAATTCACTACCAGGGAGCCTTCGCGCAGGGCGACACGGGTCAAACCGCCGGGCACAACCCGGGTTTCGCGGCCAGACAATACAAACGGACGCAGGTCGATATGGCGCGGCGCGATGCCGTTTTCGACAAAGGTCGGACAGGTCGATAGCGACAACGTCGGTTGCGCAATGTAGGCATGGGGCTTGGCGATGATCCGCGCGCGAAAAGCTTCGATTTCCGCTGCCGTCGCCGCCGGCCCCACCAGCATTCCGTAACCGCCGGAGCCTTGGGTTTCCTTGACTACCAGTTCTGGAAGATTGGCCAGTACGTGGGAAAGTTCAGAGGGATTACGACACTGCCATGTAGGCACGTTCTTGAGGATCGGCTCTTCATCCAGATAGAAGCGAATCATGTCCGTGACGAACGGATACACCGACTTGTCGTCCGCCACCCCGGTGCCGATGGCATTCGCCAACACGACATTGCCGGAGCGGTAAGACGAGAGCAGCCCTGGCACGCCGAGCATCGAATCCGGGTTGAACGCCAGCGGGTCGAGGAACGCATCGTCGAGGCGGCGGTAAATCACATCCACCGCTTTCGGCCCATCGGTCGTGCGCATGAACACCTTGTCATCCCGCACGAACAGGTCCGCGCCTTCCACCAACTCCACGCCCATTTCCCGCGCCAAAAACGCATGTTCGAAGAACGCACTGTTGAAGCGCCCCGGCGTCAGCACCACCACGCTCGGGTTATCGATCGGGCTGGAGCTTTTCAGGGTGTCGAGCAGCAGGTTCGGATAGTGGTCGATCGGCGCGATACGCTGCGCCGCGAACAACTCCGGGAACAACCGCATCATCATCTTGCGGTCTTCGAGCATGTAGCTCACGCCACTCGGTGTACGAAGATTGTCTTCGAGCACGTAGTAGGTGCCGTCGCCATCGCGCACCAGATCGACGCCAGAGATGTGCGAATAAATATCCCGGTGCAAACCCAGACCCTGCATCGCCAACTGGTACTGCTCGTTGGCCAGCACTTGCTCGGCCGGAATGATGCCGGCCTTGATGATGCGTTGTTCGTGATAGAGGTCGGCGAGGAACATGTTCAACGCCTTGACCCGCTGGATGCAGCCACGCTCGACCACTCGCCATTCGCTGGCGGGGATGCTGCGCGGGATAGTGTCGAAGGGAATCAGGCGCTCTGTCCCCTGCTCATCACCGTAGAGCGTGAACGTAATCCCGGCGCGATGAAATAACAGATCGGCCTCGCGTCGCCGTTGTGCCAAAAGCTCGTCAGGCGTTTCGGCCAGCCAACGGGCAAACTCCCGATAATGCGGGCGGACCTGGCCGCCGGCATCGTACATCTCATCAAAATAGGTGCGGATCATGCCGTACTCCTTGTCACCCGGACATCTAGGCATCGCAAGGCCCGTGCCATCGGCAGAAACGCTTTGATATCAATCAGTTGGATAAGCCGTGCGCAATCACCGCACCAATCCTGTGCAGTAAATGCCCCAACCTGATCGCCCCCGCTTCATTGCAAGGCGAAGTCGTCGCCTATCACCAGCATAGCCAGAGTTGATTTCACTGCCCGGCAGTCGGTGCGGATAATCCGTTTATCCACTGAATCAGTGATCTTTCTTCCCTTTTAGCCGCCTGTTTTGGGCGGTTTTTTTTGCCCACTGGAAATGTTGTGAAATAAAGCAGGATCAAGAAATCGCAGGCAAAAAAAATCCCCGAACCAGTCGGGGATTTTTTATGTTCGATCAATCAGCCCGAGGGCGGATCAATCTTCGCGATAGCGACGCAGCTTCAACTGCTTACCGGCAACGCGAGTGTCCTTCAGCTTGGTCAGCAACTTCTCCAGACCATCTTCCGGCAGCTCGACGAGGCTGAAGCTGTCACGCACCTGAATGCGACCGATCGCTTCACGCGCCAGACCACCTTCGTTGAGGATGGCGCCCAGCAGGTTCTTGGCAGCGATGCCATCACGCGCACCCAGCGCGGTACGGCAACGAGCACGGCCTTCGCCCAGTGGCATTGGTGCGCGACGCTCGCGGTCACCACGCTCTGGACGATCACCGGAACGCTCTGGACGATCGCCACGCGGTGCGTTGTTCGGCACCAGTGGACGTTCTTTCTCGATAGCGGCCAGGTTCAGCGCTTGACCGTTGGTAGCCTTGCGCAGCAGGGCTGCGGCCAGGGCACGCGGGCTGCAACCGATGTCGGCGGTCAGGCGATCGAGCAGATCACCGTGGGTCGATTCAGCTTCAGCCACCAGCGGCGACAGGCTGTTGGTCAGTTTCTTGATGCGCGCATCCAGAACGGCTTGAGCGTCCGGCAGGCGAACTTCAGCAACCTTCTGACCGGTTACACGCTCGATCACTTGCAGCATGCGGCGCTCACGTGGAGTCACCAGCAGCAGTGCACGACCTTCGCGACCGGCACGGCCGGTACGGCCGATACGGTGAACGTAGGATTCCGGATCGTACGGCATGTCAACGTTGAATACGTGAGTGATGCGCGGAACGTCCAGGCCACGAGCCGCAACGTCGGTCGCCACAACGATGTCCAGACGGCCATCCTTGAGGGAGTCGATCACGCGCTCACGTTGGTTCTGGGCAATGTCACCGTTCAGCGCAGCGGCTTTGTAGCCTTTGGCTTCCAGGGCGCTGGCCAAATCCAGAGTCGCTTGCTTGGTACGCACGAACATGATCAGCGCGTCGAAATCTTCCACTTCCAGCAAGCTGAGAACGGCAGAAGTCTTCTGGTCAGCGTGAACCAACAGGTGAGCCTGTTCGATCGCGGTAACGGTCTGGGTCTTGGTCTGGATCTTCACGTGTTGCGGATCGCGCAGGTGGCGTTCGGCAATGGCACGGATCGATTGCGGCAAGGTGGCCGAGAACAATACGGTCTGACGGGTAGCTGGCAGAGCCTTGAAGATAACTTCCAGGTCGTCCATGAAGCCCAGCTTGAGCATTTCGTCGGCTTCGTCGAGAACCAGGTGGTTCACGGTCGCCAGTACTTTTTCGTCACGACGCAGGTGGTCGCACAGACGGCCCGGAGTGGCGACAACGATCTGTGCGCCATTACGGATTGCTTTCAGTTGTGGGCCCATCGGCGCGCCGCCGTAGACAGCCACAACAGTTACGCCTGGCATTTGCTTGGCGTAGGTTTCGAAAGCGGTTGCAACTTGTAGCGCCAACTCACGAGTTGGGGCCAGGATCAGGGCTTGCGGCTCGCGCTTTGCAGGATCGATGCGATGCAGGATCGGCAGGGCGAACGCAGCGGTTTTACCCGTACCGGTTTGCGCCTGACCAATCATGTCGTGACCGGCCATGATGATCGGGATCGATTGCTGCTGAATAGCCGATGGCTCTTCGTAGCCAGTCGCGGTGACGGCTGCAAGAATATTCGGATTAAGATTAAAAGCGGCGAAGCCGCCGGTTTCCTGGGTCATGGGTCTGCCTCTAAGTGCATCCGCAAAGACCCATGCTCCAAAGCTGCGCGTGCCGTGTTGAGACTCAAGAGTCGCCCTGGCAGCTTTGTCGGCGGGGATTTGCGAAAACGAATGAATGAAAAGAATCGTCAAGGAAGAGTCCGCAGTACGGACGTGCAGCCGAAGCTGACTTCGGGGAATTGCTCTACCTAAACGCGGCCCGGCTAAAGGCCGGCGCGCACTATACCGGAATTTGCCGAAAAAGGGAGCTTTTTTTATAGCAAAACTCCTGCAAACGGCGTTCTGTCACAGGCTTTGCGGATAATCGTGCGAGCGTCTATTTTTCAAAGGCCCGGCCCAGCGGGCGATGGCGCTAAAACGGTTCACCTTCCAGACACGGACCTTTGGTCTGATCGCCCTTCCCGCCCGAGGAAATGCACCATGAAAGAGCTCGACACCTGTCGCGTGAGCCGTGAAAAACGTGGTCATGTCCTGTTGATCGGCCTGGATCGGGTCGCCAAGCGCAACGCCTTCGATCTCGACATGCTTAATGAACTGAGCCTGGCCTATGGCGATTTCGAAGCCGATAGCGAGGCACGGGTGGCGGTGGTGTTCGGCCACGGCGAGCACTTCACTGCCGGACTGGACCTGGTCAACGCCAGCGCTGCACTGACCGAAGGCTGGCAGGCGCCACCCGGTGGCTGCGATCCATGGGGCGTGTTCGCCGGGCCGAGGGTGAGCAAACCGGTGATTGTCGCCGCACATGGCTACTGCCTGACCATCGGTATCGAGTTGATGCTGGCCGCCGATATCAACCTGTGCGCCAGCAATACCCGTTTTGCGCAGATGGAAGTGCAACGCGGCATCTTCCCGTTCGGCGGCGCCACTTTGCGCCTGCATCAAGTGGCAGGTTGGGGTAACGCCATGCGCTGGATGCTGACCGGCGACGAATTCGATGCCCATGATGCCTTGCACCTGGGGCTCGTGCAGGAAGTCATGGCCAGTGAAGATTTGCTGCCACGGGCGATTGAGTTGGCGGAACGAATTGCCCGGCAGGCGCCGCTGGGGGTTCAGGCGACGTTGATGTCGGCTCGACAGGCGCGCTATGAAGGGGAAACGGCGGCGGCCCGGGGATTACCGGCGCTGGTTAAGAAGTTGCTGGTCAGTGAGGATGCGCAGGAAGGTGTGCGGTCGCTGGTGGAGAAGCGACCAGGCGTCTTTAAAGGCTGCTGACTTAGCTTTGTGGCGAGGGAGCTTGCTCCCGCTGGGCTGCGAAGCGGCCCCAAAAACCCTGGAAATCAACACAGGTTTTGTGAGTGCTGCGCACTCAAGCGGGAGCAAGCTCCCTCGCCACAATTAATAACCTTCCCGAATCAAGTCGCCGGACGGATGCACTTGATCAACGACTGCAAAGAATACCCCAATCGCGGCGCCAGCCCTTCGGCCCGGGCAATCAAACCGTCCATGTCCAGTTGCTGATCCAGCTCCGAAGGCACGAGCAGGATCACATTGCCCTCCTTCACCGGCAGCTCCCAGTAATGGCGATGGTAGAGCCCGCGCAGCAACGCGGCGCCCAGTGGCTTGCCATCATCGGTAGCCCATTGATTGATCACCAGCCAGCCACCCGGATTCAGGCGTTTCTGACAGTTTTCCAGGAACGTCCAGGCCAGGTGGCCGACACCCGGACCGACATCGGTATAGAGGTCGACAAAGATCAGGTCCGCCGGCTCGGCGGTATCAAGCAACTCCAGCGCATCGCCGACGCGGATATACAGGCGCGGATCGTCATCCAGCCCCAGGTATTCGATGGCCAGGCGCGGCACGTCCGGGCGCAGCTCGATGGCCTCGACATCTTCCAGCGGCAGGAACTTGAGGCAAGCCTGGGTCAGCGTACCGGCGCCAAGGCCAAGGAACAGCGCGCTTTCCGGCTGTTCGTGGCACAACGCACCGATCAGCATCGCCCGCGTGTAATCGTATTCGAGCCAGCTCGGATCAGCCGTGAACACGCAGCTTTGTTCGATGGCGTCACCGAACTCCAGAAAACGGTAATCGGCCACTTCCAGCACGCGAATCACGCCGAACTCGTCCTGCACCTCGGCGAGCAAATGCTCGACGCGCTCCTCAGTCATTTCGTCTCCTGATCGTTGCCGGGCCTTCTTGGGCAAACAGCAACGCGCTAAACCGCAACATGAAGCGGCAAAGGCGCGATTGTCCGCGAAGCGACGGGAACAGGTCACGCACTAATTTGCTGATAACATGAACGCCCGAGCGTAAAACAAACCGAGACCGTGATGAGCCAACCCTGGAGCCCTGACAGCTGGCGCGCCCTGCCGATCCAGCAACAACCTCAATACCCCGACGCAGCGCATTTGCTGCACGTCGAGCAAACGCTGGCCAGCTATCCGCCGCTGGTGTTTGCCGGTGAAGCCCGGGAATTGCGCCGTCAGTTTGCCGAAGTGACCCAGGGTCGAGCGTTCCTGTTGCAGGGTGGCGATTGCGCCGAAAGCTTCGCCGAGTTCTCCGCGGCGAAAATCCGCGACACCTTCAAGGTGTTGCTGCAAATGGCGATTGTCATGACCTTCGCCGCCGGTTGCCCGGTGGTCAAGGTCGGGCGCATGGCTGGCCAGTTCGCCAAACCGCGTTCGTCCAACGACGAAACCATCGACGGCGTGACCCTGCCGGCCTACCGTGGCGACATCGTCAACGGCATCGGTTTCGACGAAAAAAGTCGCGTGCCGGACCCGGAACGTCTGCTCCAGTCCTATCACCAATCCACCGCGACCCTGAACCTGCTGCGCGCCTTCGCCCAAGGCGGGTTTGCCGACCTGCATCAAGTGCACAAGTGGAACCTCGACTTCATCGCCAACTCGGCTCTCGCGGAAAAATACAGCCACCTCGCCGACCGCATCGATGAAACCCTGGCCTTCATGCGCGCCTGTGGCATGGACAGTTCGCCGCAACTGCGCGAAACCAGTTTCTTCACCGCCCACGAAGCGCTGCTGCTGAACTACGAAGAAGCCTTCGTACGTCGCGACAGTCTGACCAACGACTATTACGACTGTTCGGCGCACATGCTGTGGATCGGCGACCGCACCCGTCAGCTCGACGGCGCCCACGTCGAGTTCCTGCGCGGGGTGAAGAACCCGATCGGGGTCAAGGTCGGTCCGAGCATGAACACCGACGACCTGATCCGTCTGATCGACATTCTCAATCCGGACAACGATCCGGGTCGCCTGAACCTGATTGCGCGGATGGGCGCGAACAAGGTAGGTGATCACTTGCCGCAACTGATCCGCGCGGTGCAGCGTGAAGGCAAGCAAGTGCTCTGGAGTTCCGACCCGATGCACGGCAACACCATCAAGGCCAGCAGCGGCTACAAGACCCGCGACTTCGCGCAGATCCTTGGCGAGGTAAAGCAGTTCTTCCAGGTTCACCAAGCGGAAGGCACTTATGCCGGCGGCATTCACATCGAGATGACCGGGCAGAACGTCACCGAGTGCATTGGCGGTGCGCGGCCGATTACTGAAGATGGTTTGTCGGACCGTTATCACACCCATTGTGATCCGCGGATGAATGCCGATCAGTCGCTGGAACTGGCGTTTTTGATTGCTGAAACCCTGAAGCAGGTTCGCCGGTAAGTTTTTTATCGCCTGACCGGCCGACATCGCGGGCTTGCCCGCGATGGCGTCAGCTCAGTCACCATCAAACTGGGCCAATGCCACCCGCAACCGCGCCGCACTCACCCGCGGGCAATTCAACTGAACCTGCGCCAGCCCCAGCCAATCCGCCATCCGCCGCAGATTCACCGCCAACGCCAACATCCCCTCTTCGTCCAGCCCCGGCTCTTCCTCGTGCACCGCATGCACCGCCAACCGCCCCGCCGCCCGCTCCGCACGCAGATCAACCCGCGCCGCAATCCGCTCATTGTGCAAAAACGGCAAGACGTAATAGCCGTAGACCCGCTTGTCCTGCGGCGTGTAAATCTCCAGTCGATAGCGAAAATCGAACAACCGCTCGGTGCGACTGCGCTCCCAGATCAGCGAGTCGAAAGGTGAAAGCAACGCGCTGGCCTCGACCCTGCGCGACACCTTGGGCTCAGGCAGGCAATACGCCGGTTGCCGCCAGCCCTGGACTTCGCAAGTGAGCAACTGACCCGCCTCGACCAGTTCCGCCAGACGCGGCCGACTGTCTGCCGGGTTCAAGCGAAAATAGTCACGCAAGTCTTTCTCGGTGCCGACGCCCAAGGCTGCTGCCGCATGCAATAGCAGACCGCGCTGGGCTTCTGCCTCGCTGAACAGCGGTTGCGCCAGAATCGACAAAGGAATCACCCGCTCGGGCAGGTCATAAAGCCGCTCGAATCCGCGCCGCCCCGCCACGGCCACTTCACCGGCGGCGAACAACCATTCCAGCGCATGCTTTTCCGCGCTCCAGTCCCACCAGGGGCCCGCCCGCTCCTGCCGGGTCGACAGACTGCCCGCGCCCAGTGCACCCTGCTCTCGAACGGAGGCCAGCACCCGGCGGATCGTGTCTTGTTGCTCACGACCAAAACGCGCCAGTTGCTGATAGATGTCTTCGCCATTACTCGCACGCTGCATGCGCCAGCGCATCAACGGGTACATCGACAGGGGCAGCAACGACGCTTCATGACCCCAATATTCAAACAACGTACGGCGTCGGCCCTGACTCCAGGCAGCCTGGTCGAGCAGGTCGGAAGAGTAGTTGCCGAGGCGGGAAAACAGCGGAAGGTAGTGCGAACGCACCAACGCATTGACGGAATCGATCTGCAGAATGCCCAGCCGCTCGATCAGGCGGTTGACTTGAAGCGGTTTGACCGTCGCCGGCGACTGGCGCCCGTTGAACCCTTGGGCAGCCAGCGCCAGACGCCGAGCCTGTTTGACGGAAAAGGACAGTGTCGCGGGCATGAGCATCTCCTTGTCTGCTCGCAACCTACCTCACCGAAAGTCGGTTTGTGTAGTTGAACTTTGCTCATTTGTGCATCGGGTCATCCCAGAACGGGCGGATGGCTTCGTGCTCGACATCGGCACGGCTGAGCCCGATGTCCTTCAACGCTTCGTCACTCATGCCCGCCAACATTTCACGTTCACGGTGCAGTTCGTACCAACGATTAAATTTGTGCAGCAAATCGGATATCAGGTGGATGGAATGTTTTTCTACGTCGACATAACCTTTTTGACCTTTCATCTTGTTGCCCTCCGTTTGGATGGCTTCAGTCTCGCCCCAGGTCTAAGATCAATCCAACGAATGTTTCTGATGTCACACATCTCGGAGATTGATGAATGTCTGCCTACCCGAGTATCGACACCGAAGTGCTGCGCACCTTTGTCGCCATCGCTGACCAGGGCGGTTTTACCCGCGCGGGGGAACTAGTCAACCGGACCCAGTCTGCGGTGAGCATGCAGATGAAGCGTCTTGAAGAAGACGTGTTGCAGCGCCAACTGTTCCAGCGCGACGGCCGTCAAGTGCGGCTGACCGCGGAAGGCCAGGTGCTGCTGGGTTACGCCCGGCGCATCCTCAAGTTGCACAGCGAAGTGTTCAACACCCTGCGCGAGCCACACATGGTCGGCATGGTTCGCATCGGCACGCCGGATGATTACGTGATGCGGTTTCTGCCGGGGATTCTGCGGCGTTTTGCCCAGTCGTATCCGCTGATCCAGATTGAAGTCCACTGCGAATCATCAAAACAATTGCTGTTGCGCCAGGATCTGGACCTGACCATCATCACCCGCGAGCCGGGCAACGAGATTGGTCAGTTGTTGCGCAAAGAGCGTTTTGTCTGGGCCGAGGCGCAATGCTTCAGCGCTCACGAACAAACACCGCTGCCGCTGGCGATGTTCAACAGCGATTGCTTCTGCCGCTTATGGGCCTGCAATGCCCTCGATGCCATGGGCCGCGATTACCGCGTGGCGTACAACAGCGACAGTCTGTCGGCGATCATGGCGGTGGTCAGCGCCGGGCTCGCTGTGACCGCGCAACTGGAAAGCCTGGTCACTTCGGACATGCGCATTCTCGGTGAAGCCGAAGACCTGCCGGTGTTGCCCGAGGCCAGCATCATGCTGCTGCGTAACCTGCACAATCCGTCGCCGATCACCGAATGCCTGGCCGAACACATCGTCGAAGGTTTCAAACTTTAAAGGCGAGCATCACCGCGCAGAGCACCAGGAAGCCGCAGAACAGTGAACGCAATAACCGTTCCGGCATGGCGTGGGCGATCTTCACCCCCCAGCTGATGCTCAACAGGCCGCCAATTGCCAAAGGCACACCGATCATCCAGTTCACTTGATGGTGCACGGCATAAGTGACGAGGGTGACGCCCGTACTCGGCAACGCCAGCGCCAGCGACAAGCCCTGCGCCACTACTTGGGTGGTGCCGAACACACTGGTCAGCACCGGCGTAGCCACCACCGCCCCGCCCACGCCAAACAACCCGCCCATGGTGCCGGATGCCGCGCCGAGCACACCCAGCCACGGCCATGAATAGTTCATCTGCGCAGAAGCTGGCGCACTGGCGTAGAACATTCGCACCAGGTTGTAGGCCGATAGCGCGATCAGGAATGCGACAAATCCTACGCGCATGGTTTGCGCGTCAATGCCCACGGCCCAGATTGATCCAAGCCAGGCGAAACAGAATCCCATCGAGGCCAGCGGCAATGCGTGGCGCAATTCGATGCGGACGCGCTGGTGATAGCGCCACAGCGCCAGCATCACGTTCGGCACCACCATCACCAGCGCCGTGCCTTGGGCAATTTGCTGGTCGAGACCACACAGCACACCCAGCAGCGGAATGGCGATCAAACCACCGCCGATGCCGAAAATCCCCCCAAGGGTTCCCAGGGCGGCGCCAAAGACCAGGTACAACAAAAACTCAATCACAGCGACTTCCCCTTCATTCCAGACGTTTCATCCTACGCAGTTGCTTCTGGCGGGGAAACGCACAGCAACGCACAATGGCTGTGCCAATCTCGCACAAGCGTTGAATTCACCATGAATCCTAACCAACTGACCGATCAACTGGGCCTGTTTCTGGACGTGCTGGAGACCGGCAGTTTTTCCGCTGCTTCGCGTCGCCATCCGCTGACGCCCTCCGCGGTGGCTCGGCGCATCGACAGTCTGGAAAACGCTGTCGGCAGCCAGTTGTTCATTCGCAGCACTCACGCTGTGCGCGCCACCCCGGCGGGACTGGCGTTTGCCGAACGGGCGCGGCGGATCGTCGCCGAATTGCGTCTTGCCAGGGCGGAGGCCGTGTCCCTCAGCAGCGCGCCGGAGGGTTTGATTCGGGTCGATGCACCGGCAGCATTCGGGAGGCGACATTTGGCCCCGGTGATTGCCGACTTTCTGATGCTCTATCCGGGTCTCGACGTGCAATTGCACCTGATCGACAGTTTTGTCGACATGCAGGGCTTGAACCTGGGCAAGGTCGACCTGGTATTGCGCGCCGGACAAATGGCCGACACTCGTTTAGTCGCAACGCCACTGGCGAGCATGGTGCGCATTGCCTGCGCCAGCCCCGATTACTTAAAGCGCCGCGGTGTGCCCAACGATCCGACACAACTGATTGAACACGATGGACTCGACTGGGACGGCCTCGCCCCGCCCTTCGCCTGGCGCTTCGAACGGGACGGTCAGATGCAACTGCACCGTCCTTCGCGCATCCGAATGAGCGCCAACAATGCCGAGGCACTGGTGTGCGGTGCTCTGGCTGGCCTGGGCATCGCGCATTTACCGACCTGGCTGGCCAGCGAATACCTGCTGCGCGGCGAACTGTTGCCGCTGTTCTGCGAACACGGGCTGCCGAAACCGGAAAGCGCCGGGATCTACGCCTTGCGACTGGAGCAGCAACCCAACTCTCGCAGCCGCTTGCTCCTGGAATACCTGAAAACCCGTTTCAGCCCGATCCCGCCGTGGGATCTGGTGCTGCAAAACCATCTGGGCCGCCACTAGTCCAGAATTGTCTGGCGCCTTAAAGATTTGCCCGCTAGATTCTGAAGATCACTGATCAAGGCTTCGAAATGACCACCAAGCGCAACACCCCGGACACCTGCGACGACCTGCTGCTGGACAATCAGGCCTGCTTCGCCCTGCATTCCACTTCGCTGATGATGACCAAGGTCTACAAACCCTTGTTGCAGGCGCTGGGCCTGACTTATCCGCAATACCTGGCGATGATGGTGCTGTGGGAACAGGATGGTTTGACCGTAGGCGAAATCAGCTCGCGCCTGTTGACCGATCCCGGTTCGCTCACGCCGCTGCTCAAACGCCTGGAAGTCGAAGGCCTGCTCAGCCGCACCCGAAGCCGTGAAGACGAGCGAGTGGTAATCGTCGAACTCACCGAACAAGGCCGCGCCTTGCGCGACAAAGCCCGGGACATTCCACAATGCATTCTCGGCGCCAGCGGGATGACGCTGGAGCGACTGCAGAAGCTGCAGGCGGAGCTGCAAGCGCTGCGCAAGCACCTTCAAGACAGCCTCTAATCTCCAACCCCACAAAAATCCCCCTGTAGGAGCGAGCCTGCTCGCGATCGCGGCGTGTCATTCAGGACAGATGCTGGATGTGACACCGCTATCGCGAGCAGGCTCACTCCTACAGTTGTTATGCGTTCGTGCTGGAAAATCAGCTACGCGGCAAAAAAAATTTCCCGCTGAAGAAATCCACCTCAAACGCTCTAAATCGCAACTTCCAGCCAAGCCCATTAAGACACAACATCAGTAACTGCTAATTTTTTCAAAAATTTATCTTGCGCACTAAATATTCGCGCGATACATTCACCTCGCACTTACTTAGCGCGCAAACATTTAGCGCAAACAAATCAAACCAGAACGAGGCTTTCACCATGCAAACTCTCTACACCGCAATCGCAACTTCCACCGGTGGCCGTGACGGTCGTGCGATTTCCAGTGACAGCATTCTCGACGTCAAACTCGCCACCCCGAAAGAACTCGGCGGCGCTGGCGGCGCGGCGACCAACCCTGAGCAACTGTTCGCCGCCGGCTACTCCGCCTGTTTCATCGGCGCGCTGAAATTCGTCGCCAGCCAGACCAAACGCAGCATCCCGAACGACGCCTCGATCACCGCGCATGTCGGCATCGGTCAGATCCCCGGCGGTTTCGGTCTGGACATCGACCTGCACATCAGCCTGCCGGGTCTTGAGCAATCCGACGCGCAAAGCCTGGTCGACGCAGCCCACCAAGTCTGCCCGTACTCCAACGCCACCCGTGGCAACGTTGATGTGCGTCTGCACGTTACCGTCTAACCGCTGACTTCCAGGCCCGAACAGGAAATGAACATGAACACTTTCAGCAAAGTCTTGACCGGTACCCTTCTCGCCCTGTCCATTCACAGTGCATTCGCCGGCGACGTTGAACACAACACCCAGGCGTTCCTCGATGTGTTGAATGCCGGCACCGGCAAACCGATGGAGCAAATGACGCCTGCCGATGCGCGCGCCGTTTTGGTCGGTGCGCAGGCCGGGGTGAAGCTGACGTTGCCGAAAGCCGATATCAGCCAGAAGACCATTCAAGTCGACGGCCAACCGCTGAGCCTGACCATCGTCCGGCCAGCCGGGGTGAAGGGCGAGCTGCCGGTGTTCATGTTCTTCCACGGCGGTGGTTGGGTCCTCGGGGATTTCCCGACCCACGAACGGCTGGTACGTGATCTGGTAGTGGGTTCAGGTGCGGCGGCGGTGTTCGTCAATTACACCCCATCGCCGGAAGCCCATTACCCGGTGGCGATCAACCAGGCATACGCCGCGACCCAATGGGTGGCCGAGCACGGCAAAGAGATCAACGTCGATGGCAAACGCCTGGCCGTAGCGGGCAATAGCGTCGGTGGCAACATGGCGGCGGTGGTTGCGCTGATGGCAAAAGACAAGGGCACGCCGGCCATCAAGTTCCAGGTTCTGCTGTGGCCGGTGACCGATGCCAATTTCGATACGGCTTCCTACAACCAGTTTGCCGAGGGTCACTTCCTCACTAAAAACATGATGAAGTGGTTCTGGGACAACTACACCACCGACGCCAAGCAGCGTAACGAGATCTATGCCTCGCCGTTGCGGGCAACCCCTGCGCAACTCAAGGGCTTGCCACCGGCGCTGGTGCAAACGGCGGGTGCCGACGTCCTGCGCGATGAAGGTGAAGCCTACGCGCGCAAACTCGATGAGGCGGGCGTGCCAGTGACCTCGGTTCGCTACAACGGCATGATCCACGACTATGGGTTGTTGAACGTGGTGAGTCAGGTGCCGGCGGTGCGGTCGGCGATGTTGCAGGCTTCGCAAGAGCTGAAAGAACACCTGAAGAAATAACACCATCTGTAGGAGCCGGCTTGGTGCGGGCGGCGTTCCGACGATGGCATCCTCAAGACCGCTATCGCCAGCAAACCGGCTCCTACAGGTTTGCGCTGTGCCCCAATCAATGGGCACAAAAAAGCCCGACTCAATGGTCGGGCTTTTTCATTCCTGAAGCTGTGCTTATTTAGCACGGCCTTTGTAGGAACCGCCTTCGCGGGTATCGATCTCGATCATGTCGCCGATTTCGATGAAGTCAGCAACCGACAGCTCGGTACCGTTCTTCAGTTTGGCAGGCTTCATTACCTTGCCGGAAGTGTCACCGCGAGCGGAACCTTCGGTGTAGTCAACCTGACGCACGATGGTGGTCGGCAGTTCTACGGAAACCAGACGCTCTTCGAAGAAGATCGCTTCGCAAACATCGGTCATGCCTTCTTCAACGAAAGGCAGAACGGCTTCGATGTCTTCAGCGTTCAGCTCGTACATGGTGTAGTCGGTGGTGTCCATGAACGTGTAGGTGTCGCCGCTGATGAAGGACAGGGTCGCTTCTTTGCGGTCGAGGATTACGTCGTCCAGTTTGTCGTCGGCGCTGTAAACGATCTCGGTCTTGTAACCGGTCAGCAGGTTTTTCAGCTTGGTCTTCATGATCGCGCTGTTACGACCCGACTTGGTGAATTCAGCTTTCTGAACCAGCCAAGGATCGTTTTCGAGACGGATCACGGTACCGGGTTTCAGTTCTTTACCAGTTTTCATTGCGAATATCCGAATTTGGATGGGATTTACAAAAATCTAGGCCGCGTATCATATCCAATTTACATAAAACTGTACCAGCGCTGCGGCAAGATCGGCCTGCAAGGCTTGTTCCAGACACCACGCTTCGGCGTGTTTTTCCAGCTCTGGCCAGTGTTTGCGCGTCGATTGCCAGTGGTCGGTCATTTTCTCACCCGCGTTCCAGGCCCGCCATAGACCGCTCATCGCCTCGGCCGCCGGCGCAGAAAGCGCTTGCGTATAGATCGCCAGGAAGGCTTCCAGCTTGTCCAGATGGACATCTTCTTCTTGCTGATAGATGTGCCAGAGCAACGGTCGGCCGGACCACTGGGCACGAACAAAAGAGTCTTCGCCGCGCACGGCATTGAAATCGCAGCACCACAACAAGTGGTCGTATTGATCCTGTCGGACGAACGGCAGCACTTGCACGGTCAAGGCATCACGCACGTGCAGCGCACCGGCCTTCAGACTTTCAACTCCGAGCCAACGCTCGACATCCCCGAGAATCCGCCCCTCCGGCACCAACAGATGAGTGGGCGTCGAATCACCGGCCATTGCATCCAGCCAACTGGCCAGTCCGGCATTTTCGTAGGCAAACAGTGAGATCAGCTGCGCACCTTGGGCGCGATCAATCCCCAGGCTTTGCAAGAAGGTTCTTTGCTGCTCGGGGTTTTGCTGAAATGCCCTACGGCGTTCGAGCAACCGGCTTTCACGCAGCAAGCCACCGGTGCCCTTGCGGAACCCCGGGAAGAAAAAGAACTTCTGCACAGTCTTGTACTTCACCGATGGCAAGCCATGGCAGCCGACCACCCAATCCTCGGCACTCAGGTAATCGAGGTTCATCCACAGTGGCGTTTGTTCCCGATCAGCCATGGCGTCCATGTAGGCACTCGGCAGTTGACAGGCGAACGCGGCGATCACTACATCAACAGCTTCGGCAGGCTGCCAGTCCGCGGGCCACTGCCGGACTTCAACACCCTGTTGCCATTGCTGCGATGCGTGAGGATCGATTTCCGGGCAGAGGCGCTCGAAAGCGCGCAGATCATCGACCCACAAACGCACCGCCAGCGAATGCTCGGCAACCAGTTGTCGGGCCAGACGCCAGGTCACGCCAATGTCGCCAAAGTTGTCGACCACGGTGCAAAAAATATCCCAGCGGGTTTTCGTTTCAGACATTCCAGGCTCCCGTTGGCAAAGGCACCGATTGTCCGCATAAATTACTCCGTGCAGAAGAGCCGACGACGATTAATCTTCGTGCGACAATCGCCAAACGCCCGCGACCCACCGCCAGGAGGCAGCCATGCCCTATCGCCCTACTCCGCGTCGCTCTATGTCCATCCAGCTCAATGCCCTGCAACTGACCGGCAGCATCGCCCTCGGTCTGTGGCTGGGGTTCCTCGCGATCGCGCTGACCTGCTGGCTCGCTTCACGCTTTCTGTTCAACGAACAAATGGCTCCCGTGGCCCAGGCGATCGAGCAACTGGCCAAACCGCCTGTGGTGGCGCAACCGGTGCCGGATATCCCGCCACAGAGTCCTCTCTTCGAACAGTACGAAGAAAACCTGCGCAAGAACGAGCAGGCGCAACGACTCGATCAGGCGCGTAGCAGCAACCGCAATCTGTCGAACCCCAAATGCCAGTTCTGGCTGCAACAGGACCAGACGGCACCAAGCGAAAAAAGTCGCGCCAACGTCCAGCAATTCTGCGATTGATCATGAATAAACAAAGCGTCCACCAACTGATTCTCGACAAGCTGCGGATTGATCTCGATATTGCCGAGCGCGCTGCGCAAACCGCCTACGAGACCGCGACCCACGAAGAAAACATCGCCGAGAACAAGTACGACACATTGGGTCTGGAGGCATCTTATCTGGCCGCCGGGCAGGCCAAACGTGTCGAAGAGATTCGTCAGTCACTGGCGCTTTGCCAGAACCTGCTGCTGCGTCCTTACGACGAACAGCGTGGCATCGAAGTCGGCGCGCTGCTTGGCCTGGAAGACGAGAAGGGTCGCGAGCAGTGGCTGTTTCTGGCCCCAGATGCGGCAGGGCTGAAGGTCGATCTGGTGGGGCAGTTGATTACCGTCATCACCCCGCGCTCACCGCTGGGCAAAAGCCTGCTGGGCAAGTTCGAAGGTGATGAGGTGGAGATTCTGGTGGCGGGCACTCGGCAACAGTTTGCTGTCAGCGAGGTCGTCTAATCAGGCTTAGTGGACCGGCAGTTCGACGCCGTCGAACAGTTCTTCCAGTTCCTGCTTGTTGTGGCACTGGATGGCCTTGGCCATGACTTCGCGGGTCAGGTGCGGGGCGAACTTCTCGATGAAGTCGCACATGAAGCCACGCAGGAAGGTGCCGCGACGGAAACCGATCTTGGTGATGCTGGATTCGAACAACTCGCTGGCATCGAGTACCACCAGGTCGCTGTCGAGTTTGGTGTCGACCGCCATTTTCGCCACGATGCCCACGCCCAGCCCCAGGCGAACATAGGTCTTGATCACGTCGGCGTCGGCCGCGGTGAACACCACTTTCGGCGTCAGGCCGCGATGACTGAAGGCTTCGTCGAGTTTCGAACGGCCGGTGAAACCGAAAACGTAAGTCACGATCGGGTATTCGGCCAAGGCTTCGAGGGTCAGCTTCGACAGCTTGGTCAGCGGGTGCCCCTGAGGCACGACCACGCAACGGTTCCAGCGATAGCACGGCATCATCACCAGATCGCCGAACAGTTCCAGCGCTTCGGTGGCAATGGCGAAATCCACGGTGCCGTCAGCGGCCATTTCGGCGATCTGCATCGGCGAACCCTGGTGCATGTGCAGGGCAACGTCCGGATATTGCTTGATGAAATTGCTGATCACCGGTGGCAACGCGTAACGCGCCTGGGTGTGGGTGGTGGCGATCGACAGGGTGCCTTTCTTCTCGTTGGAGAATTCCTGGGCGATCTGCTTGATGCTTTCAACCTTGCGCAGGATTTCGCCAGCGGTGGTGATAATGCGCTCGCCGGCCGGGGTGACGCGGGTCAGGTGCTTGCCGCTGCGGGCGAAGACCTCGACACCCAACTCGTCTTCCAACAGACGGATCTGCTTGCTGATGCCTGGCTGCGACGTATAGAGGCTTTGGGCTGTAGCGGAAACGTTGAGGTCGTGGTGCGCCACTTCCCAGATGTAGCGCAGTTGTTGAAGCTTCATATGAATCCCTCAAAGCAGATAGACGCCACGGGCATCAGCGACGGTATATATAACTATATTAATGGTTTGAAGAATAAATCTAGAACTTTTTATCAGATTGCCACTATTCGTGCTCTAGCGATCCCCTTGGCGACGACGTTGCACCAGCGGCACCAGGTAAACCGGCACCTTGGACAGCTGCAACACCCGCGCGGCGGTCCGGCCCAACGGTGTTTCCGCCCCGGCGCCATGGCTGTGGCTACCTAGGATCAGCAAATCCACAGAGAGTTTCTGCGCCTGGTCGAGAATCACCTGCGACGGATCGCCCTGCAGCACCCGCACCGCCTGAATCCGCTTCAGGTCCTGCGCACCCTCCTCACCCAGTTCCTCGCGAAAACTGTCGAGCACCCGCTGCTCGATATTGGCGATCACCGTGTTCAGACCCTGACTATGAAATTCGTTCAGCGCCTGCTCGTCCAGATAGCTCTGTAGCACCGATTCGGCAAACAATCCCATGGGTTCAACCGCATGCACCACGTACAGGTCGGCATTGAATGTCCGGGCCAGTTCCAGGGCGTGCTGCATCACCACGGGTGCGTACAGGCCGAGGTCAGTCGCATACAGCATCGAGTGAATCATATGACCTCCTTGTGCCGACATGACGGAGATTTGATTCAGCTTAGCAGTGCCTTGGCGAGTACGACGGCCCGCGTAACGCGTTGAACCGTGGGCTTAAACCTTTAGCTCGTTGCTTATGCCATGGGGCACATGGCCGGTGGCGACCACTTCACGGGCCAACTCGCAATGACCGGCCTGATCATCGAAAAACACGTCGGCGGCGAACGCTTCGAGAAACGCCGATTTGGTCAGGCCGCCGAGAAACAGCGACTCATCCAGACGAATGTCCCATTCGCGCAAAGTGCGGATTACCCGTTCGTGGGCCGGCGCCGAACGCGCCGTCACCAGCGCAGTGCGGATCGGACAGGCGTCATCGGGGAACTCGCGCTGCAACAGATTGAGCGCGGCGAGGAAGCCCTTGAACGGTCCGCCGCGCAATGGCTCGCGCGCCGCTTCCCGCTCACTGGCCTGGAACGCTTCCAGACCACCGGCCTGATAGACGCGCTCCGATTCGTCGGAAAAAAGCACGGCATCACCGTCGAAGGCAATGCGCAATTCATCGCTGGCGGCGCGGCTGGCGCCACCCGAGAGAATGGTCGCGGCAGCAAACCCGGCGTCGAGTGCACTGCGCACGTCTTCGGCATGGGTCGACAGAAACAGGTCGCAACCGAAGGCCTTGAGGTACGGATAAGGACTGCGCCCACCGACAAACGCCGCACGGGAAATCGCCAGCCCATAGTGATGGATCGAGTTGAACACGCGCAGCCCGGTGTCGGCACTGTTGCGCGACACCAGGACCACTTCGACCCGGGCGCGGCCGAGGCTGGCATTGAGGTTGAGGAGTTTCTGCACCAACGGAAAGGCATCGCCGGGCTCAAGGATTTCGTCCTCGTGTTCGATCTGATATTGCCGGTAGGCTTCGACGCCGCTCGACAGGTAGACCTTGTGGCTTTCGCTCAAGTCGAACAGTGCGCGCGAAGAAATCGCCAGCACCAGCTTGTCATCGATGGTCTTTGCCATGCCCTTCCCCCTCAGGTAAATCGACCTGGCGGTTGCGTCGATCGATAAAACTCAAACTGCGATACAAGGCCTCGATGCGCGGCATCTCACAGCCTGCCGCTTTGGCAGCCGCCAGTGGACGAGCGTAAATGGCCGCCAGTTCCAGCGGACGCTTGTGCAGGAAGTCGTGGTACATGCTCGGCCAGTAATCGGGCATTTTCTCGGTCATCATGAACAGGTGCTCGGCATAACCCGTTGGCACGTCGTGGCCGCAAGCGATTGCGCCCTGCACCACTTCGGCCATCAGCGCCTTGACCATTTCCCGGCTATCCGTATCGGCCATCAACGGCGTGGTGCCCGCCCCAAGCAACACCGACAGACCGTTATAGGGAATATTCCAGACCAGTTTTTGCCAGCGCGCCTGATGCAGGTTCGCCATGCCTTGTGAGTCGATGCCCGCGGCACGGAACAGCCCAACGCCCTCCTCGACAATCGCTGCACGCGTTGCTTCGTCGGTGGCAGGACCGCTGTGGTAGCCGACATGCACCGCGCCGAGTGCCTGATGGGTAATCACGCCAGGCCCTTCACGATGCACGCAGATATAGCAGAGCCCGCCCAGAACATGCAGCGAATCGGGAAGCAACTCGCGCAGGCTGTCTTCGACATCCAGCCCATTTTGCAACAACAGCACGTTGGCATTCGGCGCAGCGGCCTGAAGAATGGCGGGAGCCAGGTCCGCATTGCTGGTGGTTTTCGCCCCGACCAGCAGCCAGTCGCACGGCGGCATGTCCTCGGCCGTTGAATAGGCCTGAACCGGATTCAAGGTCATGGCGCCAAAGGGCGCACTGTCTACATGCAGCCCGCGTTCAGCGACGGCGGAAAATTCACTGCGCAACAGAAAGTGCACATCGAAACCGGCACGCGCCAGCATCACGCCGTAGAAACCACCGATCGCACCGGTCCCGATAATACCGATAGTCGGTTTGGCAACTGCCCCCATCATGGCAACTCCTCTGCTGTTCGACTCAACGCCTGACGGACCGCCCGATTGAGTTCGGTGGCCGTCAGGCGCGAATGCAATGCCCCGAAGAACTCGCCGTCGCGCACCACAAACAGCGCCGGCAAATGAAAGACCTGATACCGCTCGACCACCCCGCCGTTGTTTCCGGCATCGATCCAGCACAATCGATCGACGTCCAGACCGAGTGCCGGCAACTGCTCATGGGCAAAACGGCAACTGGAGCAACCCACGCTGGTGAAAATCACCAGCGATACACCGCTCATCGTCAGCAGCCGTTGGTCGGCGTCGAAATCGGTCAGTTCCAATTCGACCACTATACTGCGGGAAAGAATGTCAGATGGCCGACACAGGGAGTCCGTGTTCATGGGACGTTTTATTCCTCATCCTGACGATGTGCCCGTCGAATTAACGTTGCTGACACCTGAGTGTATTTCACGGCAACAGCTGCACACTACCAGCCTCGGGGGCATGGCTTGCAACTATCACCGCGCCTGGCGCCACGGCACGGCGCTCGAAGTGCGCATGCCGACCTTGAATCCGGGTTTACGCATCCTGGGCTATGTCGCGTGGTGTCTGCGACGCAAGCATGGCTATCTGGTGGGCATCGCGTTCGTCGATGAGCAGACGCTGTTCAGCGCCCGGATGGGCGAGCAGGTTTGCCAGATCGAACGCTACTGCCGCCAACACGATGCGCACAACGACCTGCAGGAGATTCAGGCCCTGGCCCTTGAATGGGTCCAGGAACATGCCGACGAGTTCTCCCAAGACACGGTCCACAGGCAATTTGCGCAGTCAATGCTGGATTAAAGCGCTGCCTGCCCATTGTCGAGCCACGGTGTAACGCGCTAAGGTTCGGCTCCCCGACGCGCTTAATTTGCTGTGCTCCGCCGCGCGGGTTCGCTGGCGGCCGGCACCCGTGACCTGACGAGTAAACGATGGCTGATTTACCGATCAACGACCTAAACGTCGCCTCCAACGAGACGCTGATCACTCCCGACCAGCTCAAGCGCGATATCCCGCTGAGCGACGCTGCCCTGCGCACCGTCACCAAGGGCCGCGAAGTCATTCGCAACATTCTTGATGGCACCGACCACCGCCTGTTCGTGGTGATCGGGCCGTGCTCGATCCACGACATCAAGGCCGCGCACGAATACGCCGAGCGCCTGAAGGTTCTCGCCGCGGAAGTGTCCGATACCTTGTATCTGGTCATGCGCGTGTACTTCGAGAAGCCGCGCACCACGGTCGGCTGGAAAGGCTTGATCAACGACCCGTACCTGGACGACTCGTTCAAGATCCAGGACGGTCTGCACATCGGTCGTCAGTTGCTGCTGGACCTGGCCGAAATGGGCCTGCCCACCGCCACCGAAGCCCTCGACCCGATCTCCCCGCAATATCTGCAGGACCTGATCAGCTGGTCGGCCATCGGCGCGCGCACCACCGAATCCCAGACTCACCGTGAAATGGCGTCCGGCCTGTCCTCGGCGGTCGGCTTCAAGAACGGCACCGACGGCGGCCTGACCGTCGCGATCAACGCCCTGCAATCGGTTTCCAGCCCGCACCGCTTCCTCGGCATCAACCAGGAAGGTGGCGTGTCGATCGTCACCACCAAGGGCAATGCGTACGGTCACGTCGTGCTGCGCGGTGGCAACGGCAAACCGAACTACGATTCGGTCAGCGTTGCCCTGTGCGAGCAGGCGCTGAACAAAGCCAAGATCAAGCCCAACATCATGGTCGATTGCAGCCACGCCAACTCCAACAAGGATCCGGCCCTGCAACCGCTGGTGATGGAGAACGTCGCCAACCAGATCCTCGAAGGCAACCAGTCGATCATCGGCCTGATGGTTGAAAGTCACCTGAACTGGGGCTGCCAGGCGATCCCGAAAGACCTCGCCGACCTGCAATACGGCGTGTCGATCACCGATGCCTGCATCGACTGGACTGCCACTGAGAACACCTTGCGCAGCATGCATGCCAAGCTCAAGGAAGTGCTGCCGAAACGCGCTCGCACCTGATCGCGCTTTTCGCCAGACAAAAAAAACGCCGGGCTAAACCCGGCGTTTTTTTATGCGTTCGTTTTATTGCAGGTCACTGGCTCAGCTTGGCGGCGTGCCGCTGGTGACGCTCCATGTAGCGCTCGACGTAGGAGCACGATGGAATGACGGTGTAACCCATTTCCTCGGCGTACTGCAGCGCCTGCTCGGTCAGTGCCGCCGCAATGCCACGACCACGCAGTGCGTTGGGTACAAACGTGCGATAGATATCCAGGGTCTGTTTTCCCAGATCCATATACGTCAGGTAGGCACGATGACCGTCCACATTGGTCTCGAACTGATGACCAGCCTGGTCATGGTGGATGGACAACGCCTCGCTCATCACTACTCCTCGCGGGTCTTGGATTCCGACCCCTACCTTACCGATGTTTTTCCGGCGAAGGAACATCTACGCCACCCCGTGCCTGAATCGACACCGAGAAGAGCTGCACCAATCTCGCGCAACCGAGCACGTACAAATAGTAGGCACCATTGGCAAAAATGCTCAAGGTACGCTCGTCATCACGCAGGTTGGCGGGTGCTGCTCCGGGGCACGCAGGAACGGCGTCGACCGAAGATTCCCCGAGGTCGATAGCCTGAACATTGCCGGATGTTGAGACTTAAGACGAGCGCTCTATCTTAAAGTCACCAGAACATGGAGAAAGATATGAGAGGCATCGCGCAAAATCCGAACAAAAGTGTAGACGAATCCATCTAGGCGGACTTAGCCAAGGCTGGAAAAAAGAGCTTCTAGCGTGGGGAACTTTTCCTTGGCGGCTCGCTCAGATCGGGCCTTGTAGCTGGATATTTTTTAAACAACGCAGTTAAAAGTTGCTCGAAAAAGAATCAACGCCTACAATTTTTTTTGCTTCTTGCTTTACGTCAGTTTACTTACGACAAGTAATGGGTAGTATGTACGCCGGCTAATTCCTCACTCTGAGGAGATAGCTAATTAATGGAAAGTCCTTGAAGGGGAACACGATGAACAACGTTCTGAAATTCTCTGCTCTGGCTCTGGCCGCAGTTCTGGCTACCGGTTGCAGCAGCGCATCGAAAGAAACCGAAGCACGTCTGACCGCTACTGAAGACGCAGCTGCTCGCTCCCAGGCTCGTGCAGACGAAGCTTACCGTAAAGCTGATGAAGCTCTGGCTGCTGCTCAAAAAGCACAACAGACTGCTGACGAAGCTAACGAGCGTGCTCTGCGCATGCTGGACAAAGCTAGCCGCAAGTAATAATCCTTCGGGATTGTTATCAAGCCGACCCATTTTTTGGGTCGGCTTTTTTATTGCCTGGGGTTTTGTCCTGGCCATAAAAAACCCGCCGAAGCGGTCAGCTTCGGCGGGTTCTTTTCAAGCATTACTGCAGCGGATCGATCGGTGCACTCGTGACCATCGACGTCGAAGTATTCGGCACGGCGATTTCCACCGGCAAACCATCTTCGGCAGCGACAACGTCACGCACCACATCCCAGTTCATGCGCAGGTTGTTAGTGATGTCTTCACGCTTGAGCATCGCATTGATCACGGCGGTGTGCTTGTCGACCACCGACGGGTTGCCGTTATCGTCCAGCGGCGTATGCGCCTCCAGATAGACCTTGCCGCCACTCACGCCGAACTTGTACGGGTCGTTGATGATCCGCACCGACGTACCGACCGGCACCATGCTCGCCATTTCCAGCACGTTGTTGTTGAACATCCGGAAGCAGCCGTGGCTGGTACGCATGCCGATGCCGAACTTCTTGTTCGAGCCGTGGATCAGGTAGCCAGGCGTGCCCAGATTGAATTTGAACGGCCCCAGCGGGTTATCCGGGCCGGCCGGCACCACATTCGGCAACGGGTCACCGTCGGCGGCGTGCTCTGCCTTGATCGACGCTGGAGGGGTCCAGGTCGGGTTAGGCGTTTTTGCAGTGATGGTGGTGTGGGCGATTGGCGAGCCCCAACCCTCACGACCGATACCCAGCGGGAATGTGTAGACCACATTCTTGCCTTTCGGGTAGTAGTAGAGACGGTATTCAGCCAGGTTGATCACGATGCCTTCACGCGGGCCCGGCGGCAGGATGAAACGCGTCGGCAGAATGATTTCGGTACCGGCACCCGGCAACCAGGCGTCGATGCCAGGGTTGGCCGCGACCATCTCCGTATAGCCCAGGTCGTAGGCAGTACCAAGGTCAGCGAAGGTATCTTCGTACTTGGCCTTGATGACTTGCACCTGGCCGACGATGTCTTCACCGGGCGGTGGCAGGGGCAGCTCCAATGCTGCGGCGGGACCTGCTACACAGAGGGCGGCAAGTGTCAGGCAGCGGGTGACGGCAGGAAAGCGCGGCAACATCCGGAAAATCCTTCGCATGATCAACAGAGGGTATAGGCGCGGGATTGTACACCGCCGCCTGGAATTTCGGGGAGTTGGCCGATAGCTTGCTATCTTTGGCCCTTAAAGCTCGAAACGCAGTTCCGGCCAGATCGGCGATGTGCCGCGTTTTTGCGACTCGAGAATGGCCCGGCACAGGGAGCACAGGCGCTGGTCCTGGAACACCCGGCGATCGACGCTCGACCAGCGAGGCTGTGCCGGCAACAGGCTGCCGCACAAGGTCCGGTCGGCCGAGCCACCCAGTTCCAGCTGACGCGTCACCAGATGCACCCGCACTTCCTGGCAGGCGAACAGATCCAGCTGTTCGTCAGGCTCGATCAGTTGATAGGCAAATAGTGACCAGGCGGGACGCGGCATCGGGGGCTCCAAATCGGGGGCGCCACCTTAGCCGAAAGCCCGCGCCTAGAAAAGAGTCATAACAGCGGTTTTAAGGTAGGCCAGACATTATCCAGCAACTTGTCCTGAGCCCCGGCCGCCGGGTGTATGCCATCGGCCTGCATCAAGTCCGGATGACCGCCCACGCCTTCGAGAAAAAACGGCACCAGCGGGATTTTCCTGTCGCTCGCCAGATTGCTGTAAACGTCAGCGAAGGCCTTGGTGTATCGCACGCCATAATTAGGCGGTAACTGCATGCCGAGTAGCAGCACCTTGGCGCCACTGGCCTGAGCGTTGTCGATCATCGAAGCAAGATTTTGTTGCAATTGCGTTGGCAGCAGTCCGCGCAGTCCATCGTTGCCACCCAACTCAAGGATGACCAGCTCCGGCTTATGCTCTGCAAGCAGCGCCGGCAGCCGCGCCTGGCCTCCGGCACTGGTGTCGCCGCTGATGGACGCATTGACCACCTTATCGTCGAAACCTTCGTGCTTGAGCCGTTGTTCAAGCAACGACACCCACCCCAAGCGGGTATCCAGGCCGAAACCGGCGCTGATACTATCGCCAACGATCAGGACTGTACCCGCCGCTGCGTTCTGGGCCATGCACATCAAGGCCAGGCCAGCACTCAAAAACCACACACGCATCGGATTCTCCATGGGCGCAAGCATTCTCACCGCGAAGAACCTCAGCAAAGTGGTCCCCAGCGCGGAAGGTGAACTGACTATCCTGCACGAACTCAGCCTGGAACTGAACAAGGGCGACAGCCTGGCCATCGTCGGCGCTTCCGGTTCCGGCAAATCCACCCTCCTCGGCCTGCTGGCCGGCCTCGACCTGCCGAGCAGCGGCGAAGTCACCCTCGCCGGGCAAGGCCTGAGCAACCTCGATGAAGACCAGCGCGCGCGCATTCGTGCCGAGCATGTGGGTTTCGTCTTTCAGTCTTTTCAGCTGCTCGACAGTCTCAACGCCCTTGAAAACGTCATGCTGCCGCTGGAACTCGATGGCCGCAAAGATGCCCGAGGACGCGCCACCGAGTTGCTTCAACGGGTCGGCCTGGGCCAACGCCTGACTCATTCGCCACGCCAACTCTCCGGCGGCGAACAGCAGCGTGTGGCGATTGCCCGCGCGTTTGCCGCCGAGCCCGACGTGCTGTTCGCCGACGAACCCACCGGCAACCTCGATAGCCACACCGGCGAGCGCATCAGTGACCTGCTGTTCGAACTCAACAAGGAACGCGGCACGACTTTGGTGCTGGTGACCCACGATGAACGCCTGGCACATCGCTGCCGGCGCCTGATCCGCCTTGAAGCCGGCCTGCTGGTCGCCCCTCTGGAGCCTTGATGGCACGCCTGCCGCTGTTGCGCCTGTTCAGCCTCGCCATCCGCCAACTGCTGCGCGACGCCCGCGCCGGTGAGTTGCGCGTGTTGTTTTTCGCCTTGTTGGTCGCCGTGGCCGCGAGTACCGCCATTGGCTACTTCGGCGCCCGCCTGAACGGCGCCATGATGCTGCGCGCCACCGAGTTTCTCGGCGCCGACCTGCTGCTCGAAGGCAGTTCACCGGCACGACCCGAACAGATCAAAAGTGGCACCGAGCTGGGACTCGAACACGCGCAAGTGGTGGAGTTCTCCAGTGTCATCGCCACGGACAACGGCATCCAGCTGTCCAGCATCAAGGCGGCCGATAGTGTCTACCCGTTGCGCGGCGAACTGAAAAGCGCCCCAGCCCCATTCGCCACGGAAGTGCCCGGAGGCGGACCGAAACCCGGTGAAGCCTGGGTCGAAGCACGCTTGCTGACGGCGCTGAATCTGAAGATCGGCGACAACATCGATGTCGGCATGAAAACCCTGACACTGGCGCGGGTGCTGACCTACGAACCCGACCGTGCCGGCAACTTCTACAGCCTCACGCCCCGGGTGCTGATCAACCTCGACGACCTCGCGGCGACCGGCGTGGTGCAACCCGGCAGCCGCGTCAGTTACCGCGAGCTATGGCGCGGCAAGGCCGAGGCGCTGGAAACCTATCGCCAACTGATCAAACCCGGTCTGGCCGCCAACCAGCGCATCCAGGACGCCCGCGACGGCAACCGGCAGATTGGCGGCGCGCTGGGCAAGGCCGAGCGTTACTTGAACATGGCCAGTCTGGTCGCGGTGTTACTGGCCGGTGTCGCGGTGGCGCTGTCGGCGACGCGTTTCGCCACTCGCCGCTTCGATGCCAGTGCGCTGTTGCGTTGCCTGGGTCTGTCGCGCCGGGAAACCATGGTGCTGTTCAGTTTGCAGCTGACCGTGCTCGGCCTGCTCGCCAGCCTCAGCGGCGCGGTCATCGGCTGGTTGGCGCAGCTTGGGCTGTTTGCCTTGCTTCACGATTTGCTGCCGACCGATGTGCCACCGGGCGGACTGTTTCCAGCCATCGCCGGGATCGGCACCGGGCTGGTGGCATTGGCCGGCTTTGCCTTGCCACCACTGGCAGCGCTGGGTCGGGTTCCGCCGTTGCGCGTTTTACGCCGGGACATGCTGCCTATCCCTTCCAGTACATGGATGGTCTACGGCGCAGCGTTGGGCGCCCTCGGGCTGATCATGTGGCGCCTGAGCCTGGACCTGCTGCTGACCTTCGCCCTGCTCGGCGGCGGCGTGATCGCGGCGCTGGTGCTCGGCGGTTTGCTCTTGCTGCTGCTGAAAAGCCTGCGGCGCATGCTCGCCCGCGCCTCCCTGCCGTGGCGCCTGGGGTTGGGTCAACTGCTGCGCCATCCATTGGCCGCCGCGGGACAGTCCCTGGCGTTCGGTCTGATCCTGTTGTCGATGGCATTGATCGCCTTGCTTCGCGGTGAGTTGCTGGACACCTGGCAGAACCAGTTACCGAAGAACGCGCCGAACTATTTCGCGCTGAACATCCTTCCGGCGGACAAACAGGCCTTTGCAGATCGCCTGATGGAACTGTCGGCGCAATCAGCTCCGCTGTACCCGGTGGTGCCGGGACGGT
Organism: Pseudomonas sp. GL-RE-29; assembly: GCF_019947275.1. Lineage (NCBI taxonomy): Bacteria > Pseudomonadati > Pseudomonadota > Gammaproteobacteria > Pseudomonadales > Pseudomonadaceae > Pseudomonas > Pseudomonas sp. GL-RE-29. The sequence goes on along the minus strand of NZ_JAGYGD010000016.1, from coordinate 102,480 downwards.
TGATCAGCATCAACGGCGAACCGGTGCAGCAAATCGTCAGCAAAGAGTCGGCGGGTGATCGGGCGATCCAGCGCGATTTGAGCCTGACCTGGGCAGCGGACCTGCCAGCGGGCAACAAGATCACAGAGGGCAACTGGTGGCCGGAGCAGCCACCGGATGAAATCCCCGGTGTGTCGGTGGAAGGCAAAGTCGCTGAAAGCCTGAAGCTCAAGCTCGGCGACCATATGGTGTTTACCGTCGGCGGGGTCAATCGCGAGGCGAAAGTCTCCAGTCTGCGGGAGATCAACTGGGACAACTTTCAGCCGAATTTCTTCATGATTTTCCAGCCCGGCACGCTGAAGGATCTGCCGGCGACTTACCTCACCAGCTTCTATCTGGCGGCGGGTCATGATCAGCAGATCGTCGATCTGTCCCGGTCGTTTCCGGCGGTGACAATTCTGCAAGTCGAGGCCTTGCTGGAGCAGCTGCGCAGCATCCTCGCCCAGGTCACACTGGCAGTGGAGTACGTGTTGTTGTTTGTGTTGGCGGCGGGAATGGCGGTGCTGTTCTCCGGCCTGCAAGCGACGCTCGATGAACGCATCCGCCAGGGTGCGCTGCTGCGGGCGTTGGGAGCGGAACGGCAATTGCTGGTCAAGGCGCGGCGGATCGAGTTCGGCCTGCTGGGCGCGGTCAGTGGATTGTTGGCGGCACTGGGCTCGGAATTGGTGAGCCTGGTGCTTTACCGCTACGCCTTTGACCTGCCCTGGCATCCGCATCCGTGGCTGTTGGTGCTGCCACTGATCGGCGCGGTGCTGATCGGCGGTGCGGGTGTGTTCGGCACCCGTCGAGCCTTGAACGCCAGCCCGCTGACAGTGTTGCGCGAGGGTTGATAGACTCAACCCTTCTCAATCCCAAGAAGTCGCCATGAGCCGTTATCGCCCTCCCCGCACCGCCGGCACCGCGTTGATCACCCCCGAAGGTGAAGCGCGGATGCGCGCCGAATTTCACGAGCTCTGGCATGTGCGCCGACCGCAAGTGACGCAGTCGGTCAGCGAGGCGGCGGCCCAGGGTGATCGCTCGGAAAACGCCGAGTACACCTACGGCAAAAAGATGCTGCGCGAAATCGACAGTCGCGTGCGTTTTCTCACCAAACGCCTGGAAGCCCTCAAGGTGGTCAGCGAAAAACCCAGCGACCCGAACAAAGTGTATTTCGGCGCCTGGGTCACCATCGAGGATGAGGACGGCAAAGAGTCGCGCTATCGCATCGTCGGGCCGGATGAACTGGATTTGAAACAGGGCCTGATCAGCATCGATTCGCCGCTGGCGCGCGCCTTGATCGGCAAGGCTCTGGACGCCGAAGTTCGGGTCCAGACGCCAACCGGCGAACAATGTGTGTATATCGTGGCGATCGACTACCCCTAGGCCTTAACGGCGGGTGATCAGCCCTTGTCGGGCAACGCGGGTCAGTTGCTTGATCATTTCCGGGGCATCTTCGAAGCTGGGCGATTGAATCACCGCCAGGTCGAAACTGTCGCTGGCAAAGCGCGCCAGGGACTCACCGTCTTCGACAAACTGGATCAGGAACGCTGCCGGCCCACCGGTACGACGTGGCCAGCCATCGAGGTAGCGCAGGAGCGTCGGCTGGTGTTTACCGCCAAGCAGGATTTTGGGATTGCGCTGGGTGAGATGTGCCGTGATCGGCGCGGGGCGTACAACGGGGCTTAGTGCATTCATCGTGTCGTGTCTCTGCCTCAAAAGTCTGCATGGCAGGTGAGAGGCAACACCGAACCAGCGCTTTAGCGGTATTTCAAAGCCTGTTTCCAAGCTTCTATCGGCAACTGGATGAGTCACCTGGCGCCCCGCAAGTAGCTGTTTAAATCGGCGCATGAGCAGCATCCTAGAGAAGCTGACCGGACAGTGTCAAGAATGACGCGCAACAAAAAAGGCCCGCGTAATGCGGGCCTTTTCGTTGAGCCAGAGCGGTCAGCCAGCGATGGCGCGGTCGGCCGACAGCTTGCCGGCGCCTTCGATCAGTACCGCGATGCTGCCACCCAGCAGAGCCAGGGCGAACTCATAACCGTTGTTGGCCATGAACAAACCGTTGCTGATATGCACCGAGAAGATCGCCACCAGCGACAGGAAGGTCAGGCCCAATGCCGCCGGACGAACCAGCAAGCCAATGATCAATGCCAGGCCGGCGAAGAATTCGGTGCCGCCCGCCAGCGTCGCCATCAGGTAGCCCGGCGCCAGGCCGATGCTTTCCATGTACTGCGCGGTGCCAGCCAGACCATAGCCACCGAACGCCCCGAATAGTTTCTGCGAACCGTGGGCAGCGAAAATGACACCGACGAAAACTCGCAGAACGGTCAGGCCGTAGCCAGCGCGGGTAAACAGAACCTTGTTGATCAGTGAGCTCATGCTGTGTCATCCATTGTGAGAGTGTGTTGGGATTGGTCGCCATATTAATCAGTAAACATAATATTTAAAGCGCAAAAAACCGCTATAACACATCTGTTTATTCGATCACTTCCGCAGAGCAACCTTTTGCCCCTGGGGCTCCAACGACTCTCGCTCCCGATCGAACGCCAAATAGTACTTGTTCACGCTATTAACATAGCTGACAGGTCCCATTCCCACCTGCTCCATGGCAATGCGCTCGACCTGAAAAAACCACTGATTGGGATTCAAGCCCCGCCGCCGTGCCTCGGCACGCATTCCTTGAACCCGCTCCGGCCCAATGTTGTAGGCCGCCAGCACGAACGCCATGCGCTCGCGCTCGTTGAGTTTCGGACTGGCGAAGAATTTGCGGCGAATCATCGCCAGGTACTTGGCCCCGGCCTGCACGTTCGCATCCAGCTCCTGAATGTTGTTGACCCCTACTCGCTGCGCCGCTGACGGGGTGATCTGCATCAGGCCGGTCGGCCCGCCATTACCTCGGGCGGTGGATTGCAGCCCGGACTCCTTGAACGCCAGCGCTGCCAGGTTCAGCCAGTCCATGCCTTGGGCATCGGCGTGTTTCTGCAGAACCGGCCGAAGCTTTTCCAGACGCTGTCGATCGGCTTTTGCCAATGGATAGTGCACTTGATAGAGACGCCGATAGATCCGCAGGAACGCGACGTCCTGATCCGACGGTTTTTTATAGGTGGTAAGAAAGCGGTCGATACTGGCGCGTAACATCGATGCATCGCGACGCACGAACCAGAATTCCTCGCCCGGCTCACTGATCAGCACCTGTCGATCGATACGCAACTTGGGCAGGATCTTGCCCCAGCGCTCGGCGATCGGTTGCTCGACGATGGTCAGGTGGAAAATCCCGCCCTGGACCATCTCCAACACGTCCTCGACCGCCAGGCTTGGGTCGACCCACTCCACCGTCACGGGCGGCAGTTTGTGCAGGGCAAGTTTTTGATTGATCTGGCTGACGGCATCCCCGGCGGCGCTGCCGGTGGGTAGCGCCAGGGTTTTTCCCGACAGCTGTTCGAGGCGGGTATAACGACGCTCGCCTTTGATGCCCACCAGGACCAACGGAATGTCGCTGGCAATCGGTTCACTGGTGCTGACGGCATAGCCCGCTCGCAGATCCAGCAATTCTCCTGGCGCCACCAGATCACCCTCGCCGCGTTGCAACGCGCCGAGCAATTGATCCTTGGCTTTGGGAATGATCTTGAGGGAAATTTCCTGACCGTCACGGGCGTGGCCGTTGAGGTATTGCTCGAAGGCGCGCAAGCGGTGGTACTCGACACCGATGGCCTGGCCCTGGACTTCGCCAGAACTGTTACGGCTCTGGTTGACCAACACCCGCAGCACGCGGCTGCTGCGAATTTCCGTCAGGTCGCGCACCTTGCTCGCCGGCACGGCTTGCAGCGGCCCGGGCAGACGCGCGACCGCCGACATCGGCAGCAGCAGCGAACAACACAGCAGTAGCAAAACCGAGGGACGAATCATCCACTCTCCGGAAAGAATTCGGGTCGATCACATGATTGCGTTCATGAAATCAATCGACAGAAACAGAGCGCTTGAAGCGCCTGCAAAGTGCGAAAGACTGGCACAGTGATGGCACATTAACCACCCTGCCCTGCCCCGCGGCCTCAAGAGACAGCCATAACTCGTTGTAGTTCTTGGCTTTTCTTATAAATCTACAGCTCTGATATGCTTTCCGGCCTTTGGTCCGAGGTAGCACCATGCAACTCATCGATATCGGCGTCAACCTGACCAACCCCAGTTTTGCCGACAAGCACCAGGCGATACTCGACCGTGCCTACGCCGCCGGGGTCTGCCAATTAGTGCTCACCGGCACCCATGTCGAGAGCAGCGAACAGGCGCTGGAGTTGTGCCAGCAACTGGATGAAAGCGCTCAACGGCTGTTCTCCACCGCCGGCATTCACCCCCACGCGGCCAGCGACTGGAACGCCGACAGCGCACGACGTCTGCGCAGTTTGCTCAAGGAGCCGAACGTGGTGGCCGTGGGTGAATGCGGGCTGGATTTCAATCGCGATTTCTCGCCGCGCCCGCAGCAGGAAAAAGTCCTCGAAGAACATTTGGCACTGGCGGTCGAGTTGCAAATGCCGGTGTTCCTGCATGAGCGCGATGCCAGTCAGCGCTTGCTGGACATCCTTCGCGACTACCGAGACCAGTTGCCCGCAGCGGTGGTGCACTGTTTCACCGGTGAACAGAAAGCACTGTTCAGTTACCTCGACATGGATTTGCACATCGGCATTACTGGCTGGATCTGCGACGAGCGCCGGGGCACCCATTTGCATCCGCTGGTCAAGGAAATCAAACGCGGCCGCCTGATGCTGGAAAGCGATGCGCCGTACTTGCTGCCGCGCAGCCTGCGGCCCAAGCCGAAGAATGGTCGTAATGAGCCGGCGTTTTTGACCGAAGTATTGCGCGAAGTGGCGCTGCATCGCGGGGAGAGCGAGGAAGATCTGGCGGCGCACACCACCGCGTGTGCACGGGCGTTTTATGGGTTGCCCATAATTCCTCAGTAACCATGAATCCCTGTGGGAGCGGGCTTGCCCGCGATGGCGTAGTGTCAGCCAACATCGTCAGCGCCTGATACATCGCTATCGCGGGCAAGCCCGCTCCCACAGGTTGATGGGTTGCCTGTTGATCCATATCAAGATTTGGCTTTCTGGATAGCGGCAAGATGCTGGCACCTTGCCAATGCTGTTTCCGCTATCAGAGAAGACCTCCATGGGTGCCTGGCTTAGCAATATCTCGCTTAAGTACAAATTCTGGGCGGTGAATGCCGTCGCCTTCGTGACCACACTGCTTTTGGTGCTGTTCGCCGTACAGCTCGAACAACAGGCCCGCAGCCATGCCGCCCAGCTATCCGCCCAGGCCCAGGCTAAATTGCTCAGCGCCTGGCCTGCCGGGCAGCCGCTGCCCCAAGTCGATAACGTGCTGACATTCAGTCGCGGGCACGCACCGTCGCTGAATGGGCAGTCGATCCTGGAACTCAGCGATGCAAAGGGCTGGGTCGATATCAATCCAATGCCGTTATTCGGTGACAACCTGCTGCTCGGCGCCGAGGTGTTCACTCGCGCGGACGGCCAGCAGGTCGCGGTCATTGCCCATGGCCCAAGCCTCAGCCAAGTGTTCGGCGAACGTTTTACCCATTACGCGGTGGCAGTGTTCATTCTGATGCTGGCGATGCTTGGCGCTTCACAATTGCTGATCCGCTTCCTGCTCAGTCAGCTCAACACCTTGAAAGACGTGATGCTCCACGTCGAGCGAAGCGGCGACCTGTCAGCCCGGGTGCCGCTGACATGCAGCGATGAGGTCGGGCAGATGGCGAACGCCTTCAACGCCATGCAGGCCGGTTATCAGCGCGTGGTCAACACCGTCGCCAGCACCGCCCGGCAGCTGGATGATGGTGCCGCACGGCTGGCATCGAGCATGAATGAAGTGCGCCACGGCATGCTCGGCCAACAGAGCGAAACCGATCAGGCCGCCACCGCGATCAACGAAATGACCGCCACCGTCCATCACATCGCCCAGCACGCTGGCGCCACCCGCGACCTCTCGCAATCCGCCGACACTCTGGCCGGCAGCGGGCAGGCAGTGGTGATGCGGGTGCAGAAGTCGATTGCCGGTTTGTCCACCGGGGTGCAGCAGACGGCCGAGATGATTCAGCGTCTGGCCGAAGACAGCCAGAAGATCAACGGCGTGGTCAGTGTGATTCACAGCATTGCCGAACAGACCAATCTGTTGGCGCTGAACGCCGCGATTGAAGCGGCCCGGGCCGGTGAAATGGGGCGCGGCTTTGCCGTGGTCGCCGATGAAGTGCGTAACCTGGCCAAGCGCGTACAGACGTCCACTGACGAAATCACCGTGATGGTCGCCGCATTGCAGGCCGGTACGCGGGACGCCGTGGATTTCATGCAGGAGAGTTCATTTAAGGCCGACGACTGCGTGCAGCAGGCGCAAGAGGCTGGCGTGGCGCTCACGGAAATCACCGGCGCGGTGGCGCAGATGCGTGAAAGCAACACGCAGATTGCGGTGGCGGCCGAGCAGCAGAGCCAAGTGGCGGAAGAGATGAACCGGGCGGTGGTGAGCATTCGTGATGTGACCGAAAACACCGTGCGGCAGACCGTGAGTTCGGCGACGACCAGTAATGAATTGGCGGCATTGGCTGGCGAGTTGAGCAAGGCCATCGGGCAATTGAAGCTTTAGCGTCAAAAGATCGCAGCCTGCGGCAGCTACAGGGATCGCGTTGCTGCCGTGCGATCTTTTCTGCCCATCAGATCTATTGCGCTGATAGCCAACCTTGATTCGCCGCCCGCCTCGGCCGGGCCTATTCTTCAATCAATGTGTTCAACATGGATCGAGGATTAGCATCATGGGTAAACGTCACCCCAACCTTCCCGCCTGGCAATGGCGTGCCTACCCGAACAATCACCAACACCCGACCAATCTGGTGTTGCACCTGATTGCCGTGCCGCTGTTCATCGTCGCGTTTCTGTTGATTGTTACCGGCGTGTTCGGCCTGAAGTTCGCCAGTATCGCTATCGGTGTGATCGGCGTGCTGGCCGCGTTGGGCTTGCAACGTCATGGCCACAGCCTGGAGGTGCAGGCCTCGGAGCCGTTCACCGATCGTAAAGATGCGGTGTCACGCCTGTTGGTCGAACAGTTCCTGACTTTTCCACGGTTCTTTCTCAGCGGTGGCTGGTGGCGCGCCTGGCGTGAGCGCCACCGTCGTCACTGATCAGGCGAACACCGTCACCGTCTGCCGACTCATGGCAATCAAGCGACCTTGCGCATCCCACAACTTCGCCGCCGCATGGCCATAGCCGTCGGCGGCGTGCTCGGTTTCGACGAGGTATTTGCACCAGTCCAGCGTGCTCAGTTCGAGCAACGGCTGGACGAATTCGATGGTCCAGGTCAGCGTGCTGCCCATCGCCGGTTTCTTCAGAAACGGCATCAGCGCCGGCGGCCAGGCGTCTACCAGCGCCAGGATGTGCGACTCGCTGAGCGCTTCTTCCTTCACATCACCGCGCAAACGTACCCAGCCGCCCATCTGCCGTGATGTGTTGCCGGTGAACGGCAGACCACCGACGCTCCAGCGCATCGCCAGATGCCGCATGAATTCCGGCGTCACACCCTTGATGTACGGCAATTCCTGGCAGTCGTCCCAGTGCTTCATTTCGGGGGCTGGCTCAGCCGACACGGCCACTTCCGAAGGACGCGAGGCGCCGAAGCTGCCCTGGATCAACGTCACCACCTGGCCCTTCTGCATCGCCCGACCCAGCACCTGGCTGACAGCCTTGCCTTCGCGCAACACATCGACTTCAAAACTGACCGGTACTTCTGGCTCGACCGGCCCCACGAATGTGACCGCCAGCGAACGCACCAGACGATCCGCCGGCACCTTCGCGCGCATGGCTTCGTACTGCAAGGCGGCCACCAGGCCACCGAAACTGGCGCGCCCCTGCGCCCATCCGGCCGGGATAGACAATTCCAAGGGCTGGCGGCGGACGGCGTCGAGCAGATCGGAAAAGCGCATGAAAACCTCAAGGGCAGAAATATGAATGAAAGGATCTTAACCAGCCCGCGAGGTTGGCACAGTGATTATTCCGGCCAAATTGACTGACAGATGAGCCGTGTAGGAGCTGCCGATGGCTGCGGCGAAGATCAAAAGATCGCAGCCTTCGGCAGCTCCTACAGGGATCGCGGTGGGTTCAGGACTTGAAGCAAGCCTTGATGAGTTTGTCGAGGACACGGTCGGCGCGTTGTTCGGCTTCGGCCATGGTGGTTTTCCAGGCGGCGATGCAGGGCTGCAGATCCGCTTCGTGTTCGGCGATGGCCAGCCATTGCCAGCAGTCGTGCCAATCGCCCAAGGCGCCTTGCGCCGCTTTGAGCCTTGGCAGCGCCGGTTTCGGCAGGCGATCGAGCTCGGGGTAGGCCTCGATGCCATAGCGCACACGCTTGATCAGCAAGCGCAAACGATGACGGTCGTGGGCCGGGTCGTGCAGGGCTTCATCAAGTTTCTTCCATTGCTTGCCCAGGCGCTTTTCGATTTGCTTGCGCAGCCCCTTGAGCAGTCCCTGACGCTGGGCGGCCCGCAGGAACCGCGGGAACGCGTCGCAGATCAACAACAATTGCGCAAGCTCGGTGCTCGCCGCCACCGCCGGATAAGCTTCGGCCATCTGCGCCATGCGCCGCTGTGCCGCTTCGGGTTGATCGTGCTCGAGCAAGTACGCCGCCAGCACTTCGCGATCGCGCAACGGCGTGGTCAGATCACCGACATGAGACGCCGCCGCTTCCAGCTGTTCAACACCGGGCAAGCCGCGCAATGGCCGCAGCAGGCTGCGCATGCGGCGAACCGTAGTGCGCAGGTCGTGCAACGCTTCAGGGTCGGTACGGGCGTTCAAACGCGCCTGACAGGCCAACAGACGAACTTCCAGGCCCAGGACGTGAGCTACCAAGCGGTCGATCATGGCGTTTACTCCGTAAACAACACTTCCAACCCTGTAGGAGCTGGCTTGCCAGCGATAGCGATCTCAGGGTCGCGGGATATTCGAGGGCCAATCGCCGGCAGGCCGGCGCCTACAGTTCAGTTAGCGCCCTGCGCGAGACTCACGAATATAGAAACGTGCCTTCTCGGCTTTCTTGGTGCAGCCTTCGAATCCTTCAAACTGCTGCTGGGTCTTGGCCGCGGTCAGCAGCGACAGGGCCTTGGAGTAGCTGACGGTCCCGGCAAAACCTTCCGCCTTGGCCAGGTCCAGTTCATGCCACGCGGCGTCCAGGTTGCTGCCGCAACTGTCACGGTAAGCGGTTTTACCGGCACAACCGGCAAGTGCCAGGGCAATCAATGGCACACAGATCCAGGCTTTCATCACTCACACCTCAAAGATAGGTCAAACATTCGTGCAGGTAGGACGGTCTGGCACGGGAAAAGTGCCGTCCATCGCCAGCGCAACTATAGCGCCCGCGAGAATATTCTTCTGCCACCATGGAGTATCGAAAAAACGACGCAACCCAATCGCCGAACGACCTTAACGATTGAAGCACGCCCCTCGATGGGTGCATTGTTGAACCATTCAAACGAGGGCGATTCATGAAGAAGCGTGTCGCACTGGTGCTGGGCTCAGGTGGAGCCCGTGGTTATGCCCATATTGGAGTGATTGAGGAGATCGAACGGCGCGGCTACGACATTGCCTGCATCGCCGGTTGCTCGATGGGTGCAGTGGTCGGCGGGATCTATGCCGCCGGCAAACTCAACGATTATCGCGACTGGATCGAGAGCCTGGATTATCTCGACGTGTTGCGCCTGGTGGACGTCAGTTTTCGCCTCGGGGCGATTCGCGGGGAAAAAGTCTTCGGGCAGATCCGCAAGATTGTCGGCGAAATCAATATCGAAGACCTGCGCATTCCCTACACGGCGGTGGCCACCGACCTGACCAACCAGCAGGAAATCTGGTTCCAGGAAGGTTGCCTGCATCAGGCAATGCGCGCCTCGGCGGCAATTCCCAGCCTGTTTACCCCGGTGATGCAGGGCAATCGAATGCTGGTGGACGGTGGCATTCTCAACCCGCTGCCGATCGTGCCGGTGGTGTCGAGCCATTGCGATTTGATCATCGCGGTCAACCTCAACTCCACCAACCAGCGTCACTACCAGTTACCGGTGATCCAGCGCCCCGCCGCGTTCAAGAGTCGTTTCAACAGCCTGATCAACTCCCTCGGCTCGAAAATGCCATTCCGGCGCACTCAGGCCGAGCAGTTGCTGCGGCTGGAACAGGAAGCGTTGTTGGCAGACGCGGCCGAGATCAACCCCTGGATCGAATCCGCCGAACCCGAAGCGCAACAACCGGCAGCCGCTCCTGAACGCGAGGGCGCGCCGAAGTCAGCCACCGGTTCGTTCATTATCGATAACGTCGGGCCGGCGTCATTACTGGACTTGATCAACCAGAGTTTCGAGGTGATGCAGACCTCGTTGGCGCAGTACAAGATTGCCGGGTATCCGCCAGATATTCTGATCAACGTGCCGAAGCGGGTGTGCCGGTTTTTCGAGTTTTACAAGGCGCCGGAATTGATCGCGCTGGGACGGGAAATTGCGCGGGATACGCTGGATCGGTACGAGAGCGAGCGGGATTCCTGAGATTCTCGGGTGCAAGAGAGGGCCTCATCGCTGGCAAGCCAGCTCCCACAGATTTTGAGGTGAGCCCAACATTTGTGCACACCTCAGATCCTGTGGGAGCTGGCTTGCCAGCGATGGCGTCCGCCCGGACAACACAAACCTAAAGCCCGGCCTCGCTCAACAACCGATACCCAACCCCCGCCTCGGTCACGATAAACCGCGGCGCGGTCGGGTCATCCGCCAGTTTCTGCCGCAAATGCCCGACCACAATTCGCAGGTAATGACTGTCCTCGGTGTGGGTCGGCCCCCAAATATCCTTGAGTAATTGTTGCTGGGTGATGACACGCCCCGGATGCCGCGCCAGTTGCGCCAGCACCGCGTATTCCTTGCGGGTCAACGCGACTTCGGTGCCATCGAGCAACACCCGGCGATAGGCCAGGTCCACCGTCAGCGGGCCGAAAGTCAGCGCCGCTTGTTGTGCCTCACCCACCGGCGCCTGGCGCAACAACGCACGAATCCGCGCCAGGAATTCCTGAATGCCGAACGGCTTGGTCACGTAGTCGTTTGCGCCGCCGTCCAGGGCTTCGACCTTCTGCCCTTCCGAGGCCCGAACCGAAAGTACCAGCACCGGCACCGTCGACCACTCGCGAAACTCGCTGAGCACTTGTTGGCCGTCCATGTCCGGCAAACCGAGGTCGAGTACCAGCAGATCCGGCTTGTTCAGCGCGGCCTGGGCCAGCCCTTCGGTGCCGGTGCCAGCCTCCAGCACTTTGTAGCCTTGGGAAACGAGGCTGATGCGCAGGAATTTGCGGATTTGCGGTTCATCGTCGATGACCAAAATGGTCGCGGTCTGGCTCATGGTTTCCGGTCGCAACTGGGAGAGCTCCAAAGGGTATCAGGCTTCACTTTCAACGCTCAATTCTGGTACGCAAATGGTCCGCAGGAGCTGGCTTGCTGGCGATGGATGCGCCGCGTATATCCAGACCCTACGCGTCATCGTTAACGGCCATCGCCAGCAAGCCGGCTCCTACATGGGATGTATGGAGAACCTTAATTTTCAAAGGCCGGCTGTTCCTGCAAGGGTAGGTGCAAGGTGATACAGGTGCCGCGCCCCTCGATGCCGTCAGCGACGCTGATCCGCCCGCCATGGGCGCCGACCATGCCCTGACAGATCGCCAGCCCCAGGCCGGTACCCTGCCCGCCACGATCACCACGGGCGGCGGTGTAGAACATGTCGAAAATCTTTGCCCGCTCCGCTTCCGGAATCCCCGGCCCTTCGTCACTCACCGAGAAAAACAACTCTTTGTCATCGGCGCCAGCACGCAATTGCAGGCGCCCGTGAGATGGCGAGAAACGTGCGGCGTTTTCCACGACGTTGATCAATGCCTGTTCGATCAGCGCAGCATGGACGAACAGCAGCGGCAACTCCGTCGGCACTTCGGTGCTGACCTGCAACGATGACAACACCGCGCGCAAGCGATTGAGCGTACTGCCGACGATGTCGGCGGGCGACACCCAGTCCCGCGACAGCTTCAATGCGCCGTGCCCCAGGCGGGTCATGTCCAGCAGGTTTTGAATGTAGCGGTCGAGGCGCTCGGCTTCATCGCGGGTGCCTTCGAGCAGTTCGCGGCGGTCCTCCAGCGGGATTGCCTCACCGAGGGCCAGCAGGCTGTCGATGCTGCCACGCATGGAGGTCAGCGGCGTGCGCAAATCGTGGGACACCGAGGCCAGCAAGGCACTGCGAAGTTGCTCGGTTTCGCCGTGCAGCCGTGCTGCTTCCAAGTCGTCCGCCAGTTGCGCCCGGGCCAGTGCCTGGGCCAGTGGTTGACTCAACGCGGTCAACAAACGGCGACGCTGGCCGCTCAAGGTTTGACCTTCTTTCGCGCACACGCCGAGCAACGCCAGCGGTCCGTCTTCCACTGACAACGGCCACCACCACCAACGGCCGAACGGCAGCGTACCGGTGCCGGCGCCTGCCGGTTGATCATGTTGCCAGGCCCAATCGGCCGCAGCGCGTTCGGCTTCGGTGAATTCCAGCGGGCCACCGGTTTCGACTTTCCAGCCACCAGGACCATCGCGATTGAGCAGGCACAGTTGCAGGTCACTCCAGCCATCGAGGTGTTGTGCAGCGGCGCTGACCACTGCCTGACGGTCAGTGGCGGCGGTGAGTTTGCGCGACAGGTCGAGCAGTTCGGTGGTTTCTTCCTGGGTGTCGCGCAAGGCCTGCAATTGCCGGCGCTGGCGTGCCGCGAGGTTGCCGGTGAGTGCCGCCATCAGCAAGAAGAACAGCAAGGTCAGCACGTCTTCTTCGCGCTGGATGCTGAACGAAAAATTCGGCGGGATGAACAAAAAATCGTAGGTCAGGAACGACAGCGCGGCACAGGCCAGTGCAGGGCCGAGACTGCTACGCACCGCCACCAGCAACACGGCGGCGAGGAACACCAGCGAGATGTTCGGCAGTGGCAAAACACTCGCCACTGCCCAGGCCAAAGCACTGGCCAAAATCGTTGCCACGACTGCAAGCGCGTAGTCGAACCAGACCAGCGCATGCGTCTGACGTTGGCGTGGTTGATGTTTTTCTTCGTCACTGTCGAGGACGTTGATTTCCAGCCCGCGCGCATCGCGAAGCAAGCGCGACGCCAAGCCGCCACCAAACAAACGTCGACGCAACCGCTGCCGCGACTGGCCGACCAGCACCAGGCTGGCGCGGCGTTCGGCGGCGTGCTGGATCAAGGTTTTCGCTACTTCTCCAGCGCGGAGCAACACCACTTCGCCGCCGAGGCGTTCGGCCAGTTGCTGAGCGCTTTGCAGGCGCAGGCGCGATTGCTCGTCGCGCACGCTGCCGTTGTCCACATGCACCAGGCTCCACGGCAGGTGCCGACGCTGGGCGACGCGGCTGGCGTGACGCACCAGGCGCTCGGCCTGGGCATCGCCATCGACACCCACCAGCAAGCGACCACGTACCGCTGGCGCGGCCTGACCGAGCTGTCGATAACCCTGAGCCAAGTCGTTATCGACCTGGGCCGCTGCGGCTTGCATCGCCAGTTCGCGCAGTGCAGTGAGGTTGGTCTGGGTGAAAAACGCATCGATCGCCGCCCGCGCCTGCTCCGGCACATAGACCTTGCCGTCGCGCAGACGCTCCAGCAGTTCGCGCGGTGGCAGGTCAATCAGCAGCAGTTCGTAGGCTTCCTGCAGCACCCAGTCCGGCAGGGTTTCGCGCACTTGCACGCCGGTGATACCGCGCACCTGGTCGTTGAGGCTTTCCAGGTGCTGGACGTTGACGGTGGTGAACACGTCGATGCCGGCGGCGAGCAGTTCCTGAATGTCTTGCCAGCGTTTGGCGTGGCGACTGCCGGGGGCGTTGCTGTGGGCCAGTTCGTCTACCAGCACCAGTTTCGGTTTGGCGGCGAGCAGGCCGTCGAGATCCATTTCTTCGAGCATCACGCCACGGTATTCCGAGCGCACCAACGGCTGCTGCGGCAAGCCGCCGAGCAGGGCTTCGGTTTCGGCGCGGCCGTGGGTCTCGACGACACCTGCGATGACTTTCACACCCTGGCGCAACTGGCTGTGGGCGGCTTGCAGCATGGCGTAGGTCTTGCCGACACCGGGGGCGGCACCGAGGAAAACCTTGAGCCGGCCTCGGCCATCGCGGGGCAGGTCTGCTAACAGCGCGTCGGCGCGGCCGGAATTGCTCATGCTTGAAGCTCGCTTATTCAGATGTTGATGTGGTGATTGTTCTATCGCCATCGCGGGCAAGCCCGCTCCCACAAGAGGCTGTGGTGGATGAAAATTTTATGACCACCATAGATCACTGTGGGAGCGGGCTTGCCCGCGATTGGCGGTGCCACGGATTTACAATTTTTCCAGTGCCAGATTCAACTCAAGCACATTCACCACCGGTGGCCCCACCAGCGGCTGCTCGATGTGCGCATCCAACAGATTCTGGAGTGTCGCCACCGGCACATTACGCGCCGCCGCGACACGCGCCAGTTGATAGGCAATCGCCGCCGGTGGCAAGTGTGGATCGAGGCCGCTGCCGGAGGTGGTGATCAGTGCCAATGGCACGGGGCCCTGAGCGGGCACCAGCAGTTTGTTGGCATCGTCGATCACCCGAGTCGCCAGCGCCGGGTTACTCGGCGACAAGTTACTCGCGCTGCTCGACACCGTGGCAAAGGCACCGGCCGATGGCCGTGGGTGGAACCAGGCGTCACCGACGAAATCCTGGGCAATCAGCGACGACCCGCGGACCTTGCCAGCGGCATCGTGGACCAGGCTGCCGTTGGCTTGATCGGGGAACGCAACCTGGGCCACGCCGGTGACCACCAACGGGTAAGCGACGCCGGTGATCAGGGTCATCAAGACCAACAGGCTCAAGGCCGGACGTATCATTGTGGACATTTCAAAATCCTCGAATTCGGTAAAAAACAACACATCACCTGTGGCGAGGGAGCTTGCTCCCGCTGGGCTGCGAAGCAGTCGCCTATCGATGCGGTGTGCCTGAACAAACCAGGTGCCTGGATGGGGCTGCTTCGCAGCCCAGCGGGAGCAAGCTCCCTCGCCACAAATGCCCCACCGCAGCGACCTATCGCTAAACCAAATGCAACGCCGTCAACAGCATGTCGATCGCCTTGATGCCCACGAACGGCACCAGAATCCCGCCCAAGCCGTAGATCAGCAGATTGCGTCGCAACAACGCCGCCGCACTCGCCGCTTGCACTCGCACGCCACGCAGCGCCAATGGAATCAGCACCACGATGATCAAGGCGTTGAACACGATGGCCGAGAGAATCGCGCTCTGCGGACTGCTCAGGTGCATGACGTTCAATACGCCCAGTTGCGGATAAATCGCGGCGAACAGTGCCGGCAGGATCGCGAAGTACTTGGCGATGTCGTTGGCGATGGAGAACGTGGTCAGTGCACCACGGGTCACCAGCAACTCCTTGCCAATCTGCACCACGTCCAGCAACTTGGTCGGGTCGCTGTCGAGGTCGACCATGTTCGCCGCCTCGCGAGCGGCTTGAGTGCCGTCGTTCATCGCCATGCCGACGTCAGCCTGAGCCAGGGCCGGGGCGTCGTTGGCACCGTCGCCGCACATGGCGACCAGGCGTCCGTCGTTTTGCTCGTGACGAATGCGCGCCAGTTTTTTCTCTGGCGTAGCTTCGGCCAGCACGTCGTCGACGCCCGCCTCGGCGGCAATCGCCGCGGCGGTCAGCGGGTTGTCGCCGGTGACCATGACCGTACGAATCCCAAGCTTGCGCAACTCGGCGAAACGCTCGCGGATACCGGGTTTGACCACGTCTTTGAGGTGGATCGCACCGAGCAATTTTCCGTCCGCACAGACCAGCAACGGAGTGCCGCCGCTCTGGGCGATCTTGTCGATTTCACGGGACAGGGCCGGGGCCAGATCAGCACGTTTCAGGCCGACGAAAGCCAGCAACGAATCCACCGCGCCTTTGCGGTAGACGCGACCTTGATAGTCGACACCGGACAGGCGGGTTTCAGCGCTGAACGGTACAGCTGTCAGCAACTCGGTGGACGGCTCAGGCTGCGGATGAAGGCCACGCAGGTACTCGACAATGGACTTGCCTTCGGCGGTGTCGTCGGCCAGGGAAGCGAACAACGCGCCTTCGGCCAGTTCCTTGGCAGTCACGCCCGGCGCGGCATACACCGCCGTGCAACGACGGTTACCGAAGGTGATGGTGCCGGTCTTGTCCAGCAGCAGGACGTGCACGTCCCCTGCCGCTTCCACGGCGCGACCGGATTTGGCGATCACATTCAGGCGCACCAGGCGATCCATCCCGGCGATACCGATCGCCGACAACAAGCCACCGATGGTGGTCGGAATCAGCGTGACCAATAACGCCACCAGGAACACCAGCGGCAGGCTGCCGTTGGCGAAGTGGGCGAACGGTTGCAGGGTGACAACCACCAGCAGGAAGATCAAAGTCAGGCCAATCAGCAGAATGTCGAGCGCCACTTCGTTCGGGGTTTTCTGGCGCTTGGCACCTTCGACCAGGGCGATCATGCGGTCCAGGGTCGACTCGCCGGGATCGGCGGTGATCTTCACCAGCAGCCAGTCGGACACCAGTCGGGTGTTGCCGGTGACGGCCGAACGATCGCCGCCGGACTCACGGATCACCGGCGCGGATTCACCGGTGATCGCCGCTTCGTTGACCGCGGCGATACCTTCGATCACCTCGCCGTCGCCGGGGATCATCTCCCCTGCTTCGACGCGCACCACATCGCCCTTGCGCAGGCTGGTGGCCGGTACGACTTGAAAGGCACCGTTGCCGGTTTTGCGGCGGGCGCTCAAACCTTCGCTGCCGGCCTTGAGGCTGTCGGCACGGGCCTTGCCGCGACCTTCGGCCAAGGCTTCGGCGAAGTTGGCGAACAGCACGGTGAACCACAGCCACAGGGCGATTTGCGCAGCGACGAAGGTTGGCACCGCCGTATCGGGAATGAAGCACAGCACGGTGGTCAGGATCGCGGTCAGTTCGACCACCAGCATCACTGGCGCTCGCTGCAACTGCCGTGGGTCGAGCTTGACGAAGGCTTGTACCAGCGCCGGACGCCAGAGGGCCGAGATCGCGGTTTTCGGTTGTTCCGGCGCCTTGACGACGGCGGCTTTAGTTGCGGGCATATTCATCATCAGCTCCTTAGAAGCCCAAACTCAGATGTTCAGCAATCGGACCCAGCGCCAGCGTCGGCAGGAAGGTCAAACCACCCACCAGCAAAATGGTCACGGTCAGCAGGGTCACGAACAGCGGGCCGTGGGTCGGGAAGCTGTTCTGGCTGATCGGTGCGGTTTTCTTCATTGCCAGGCTGCCGGCGAGGGCCAGTACCGGGAGGATGTAGCCGAAGCGCCCGATCAACATGCCCAGGCCCAGCATCAGGTTGTGGAACGGCGTATTGGCGCCGAATCCACCGAACGCGGAACCGTTGTTGGCACTGGCCGAGGTGTAGGCGTAGAGCAATTGACTGAAACCGTGAGCGCCGGGGTTGCTCACTGAGGCGACCGGACCTGGCAGGCTTGCGGCTATCGCGCCGAGCACCAGTACACCCACCGGCATCACGAGCAAGGTCACCACCAGCAATTGCACTTCCCGGGCCTGCAGCTTCTTGCCGAGGTATTCCGGGGTGCGGCCGATCATCAGTCCGGCGAGGAACACCGCGATCAACACGTTGAGCAACATCCCGTAGAGCCCCGCACCGACGCCGCCGAAGATCACTTCGCCGACCATCATGTTGACCAGCGCGACCATGCCGCTCAGGGGGTTGAGGCTGTCGTGCATGCCGTTGACCGAACCGTTGGACGCCGCCGTGGTGGTCACCGACCACAGCACCGTGGCCGTGGTGCCGAAGCGTGCTTCCTTGCCTTCCAGCGGCGCGGTTTGTTCGACAGCGGCGTTATTCAAGGTCGGGTTAGGTTGGTATTCAGCCCACAGCGAGGTCGCACCGCCGATCAGGAAAAGCGCCAGCATGCAGGCGATGATCGCGCGGCTTTGACGCAGGTCCTTGACGTAGTGGCCGAAGGTGAACACCAGCGCCACCGGGATCAGGATGATCGAAGCGACTTCGAACAGGTTGCTCCAGGCGGTCGGGTTCTCGAACGGATGCGCCGAGTTGACACCGAAGAAGCCACCGCCGTTGGTGCCCAGTTGTTTGATCGCAATCTGGCTGGCGGCCGGGCCGAGCGGGATCACCTGATCGACGCCTTGCAGGGTCACGGCATTTACGTATTGCGCGAAGGTTTGCGGCACGCCCTGCCAGACCAGATACAACGCCAGCAACAGGCACAGCGGTAGCAGGCCGTAGAGAGTGGCGCGGGTCATGTCGACCCAGAAGTTGCCCAGAGACTGGCTGGACTTGCGGCCGATACCACGGCACAAGGCAACCAGCACAGCGAGGCCGGTTGCGGCGCTGACGAAGTTCTGTACGGTGAGGCCGACCATCTGACTCAGGTAGCTGAGAGTCGCTTCACCACTGTAGGACTGCCAGTTAGTGTTGGTCATGAAGCTGACGGCGGTGTTGAACGCTTGCGTCCACTCCTGGCCCGGCAGGTTTTGCGGGTTCAGCGGCAAGTAATCCTGAAACAGCAGGATCGCAAACAACAACAAAAAACCCGCGAGGTTAAAGGCGAGCAAAGCCAGGGTGTATTTCTGCCAGCTCTGTTCAGCCTGTGGATCAACGCCGGCCACCCGATAACAGCCACGCTCCATCGGACCGAGGATCGGCGTCAGCCAGGTGCGCTGCCCTTCCATGACCTTGTAGTAGAAGCGCCCGAGGAACGGCGCCGGGACCAATACCAGCGCAAAAAACGCGAGGATCAGCCAATAGTCATAACTGTGCATAGCCGCTCCTTAGTTCCGGTCCGCGCGCAACAGCGCAACCAACAGATAAATGAACAGCCCCACTGCCAGCAGCAGTGACACTCCATCCAGAACGCTCATGGAAGTTCTCCGTGTTACGGCGTATTGCCGCGTGTGGAGGCATTGTCGACAGGGAGGCTGTAAAGGAGCGAGATCGAGGGGTGCGGCGGGGAATAAAGAAAGCGTAAAGAGTGGGTTTATGGCTTTGTTACAGTGATGTCTGGTCCGCCGCCATCGCGGGCAAGCCCGCTCCCACAGGTTTTTGCCGTGCCTGGGCAAACGCATTCCACTGTGGGAGCGGGCTTGCCCGCGATGGCGGCATATCAGACAACCCTGCCCCCAACTGGCGCACAAAAAATGCACATCCAGCGCCGAACATCCCCGAAACGACACTCTTTCGTGCTTTACGACCGCCATCACAACACTGGCACGCCCACTGCAAACGCCCTCCCCCGAGCTGTCCAAACCGTTCAGGGAGCAAACGCATGAACACACAACTCAAACCCACGCTGGGCACGCTGCACCTATGGGGCATTGCGGTCGGGCTGGTGATTTCCGGGGAGTACTTCGGCTGGAGTTACGGCTGGGGCGTGGCCGGGACATTGGGCTTTCTGGTGACCTCGTTCATGGTCGCCACCATGTACACCTGCTTCATCTTCAGTTTCACCGAACTGACGACCGCGATTCCCCATGCCGGCGGCCCCTTTGCCTACAGCCGCCGCGCCTTTGGCGAGAAAGGCGGATTGATCGCCGGGCTGGCAACACTGATCGAATTCGTCTTCGCCCCGCCGGCCATCGCCCTGGCCATTGGCGCCTACCTCAACGTGCAATTCCCGGCCCTTGATCCCAAACACGCGGCGGTGGGCGCGTACATCGTGTTCATGGGCTTAAACATCCTCGGGGTGAAACTCGCGGCGACGTTCGAACTGGTGGTCTGCGTGCTGGCGGTGGCTGAATTGCTGGTATTCATGGGCGTGGTCGCGCCTGCGTTCAGTTTCAGTAATTTCGCGCTCAATGGCTGGGCCGGCTCAGACGTGTTCGGCGCACCGGCAATTGCCGGGATGTTCGCGGCGATCCCTTTCGCCATCTGGTTCTTCCTTGCGATCGAAGGTGCCGCCATGGCCGCCGAAGAAGCCAAGGATCCGAAACGCACGATTCCCAAAGCCTACATCAGCGGCATCCTGACTTTGGTGCTGCTGGCGATGGGCGTGATGTTCTTTGCCGGTGGCGTCGGCGACTGGCGCACCCTGTCGAACATCAACGATCCGCTGCCGCAGGCGATGAAAACCGTGGTCGGCGAAAGCTCCGGCTGGTTGCATATGTTGGTGTGGATCGGCCTGTTCGGGCTGGTGGCGAGTTTCCACGGGATCATTCTTGGTTATTCGCGACAATTCTTCGCCCTCGCCCGCGCCGGTTACCTGCCGGCGTCCCTGGCCAAACTGTCGCGCTTCCAGACCCCGCACCGGGCGATCATTGCCGGTGGCGTGATCGGCATCGCTGCGATTTACAGCGATGGTCTGATCAACCTCGGCGGCATGACGCTGACCGCAGCGATGATCACCATGGCGGTGTTCGGCGCCATCGTCATGTACATCATGAGCATGCTCAGCCTGTTCAAGCTGCGTAAAACCGAACCCAACCTGGAACGCACCTTCCGCGCGCCGTGCTACCCACTGGTGCCGTTCATTGCTCTGGTGCTGGCGGTGGTGTGCCTGGTGGCCATGGCCTGGTTCAACATGCTGATCGGGCTGATCTTCCTCGGCTTCATGGCGGCGGGTTTCGTGTATTTCATGCTCACCGCGCAGTTGCGTGCCGATGCGCCGGCGGATGCGATGCTGACCGGGCTTTAAATTTACCCACTGTAGGAGCTGCCGCAGGCTGCGATCTTTTGATCTTGATTAATCAAAGTCAAAAGATCGCAGCCTGCGGCAGCTCCTACAAGGTTGTACGGTGTTGATGGCGGATCGGGCATAGAATGGAACCACTGCGAAAATTAATCGCTCGAAGTGGTATGCACGATCGATTGGCGAAATCCGCCAATCGGCCTGCCCTTAAGGAGAGCCCTATGCCCTGGTATGCCTGGTTGATTTTGATCGTTGCGATCGGCTCCATCGTTGGCGGTTTGATGATGCTGCGCGACACTGCCACCAAGGTTGATCTGACCGAAGAGCAACGTCGCCGCGTGGCTGAACGCAATGCGGAAGCGGATGCCAAGGATGCGCAGGACCGCTGACACGAACCCCTGTCATCCATAGCGAATGACAGGGGTTTTTCACTTCTACTTTTCCCAATCCGCCTTGGCAATGTGCAAGCCATGCAGCCCCTTGTAGGCCGCTCGCTCAGGCTGGCTCCAACCTTCCAGCAACGAATCGTCCAATCGATAAATCTCCACCCCCAACGGCCGACACACGCTCAACGGATCCTGCGCATCCGGCCCCCACATCGCCAGTGACAAGTCGCCCCCCGGGCAGGTCGACAGCGCGCACAGCAGATCAATCTCGGCAAAAAATTCCAGGTAGTCACCCTTCTGCGCCGGACAGGCTTTCATGAAGTACATGTCGTCGTGGTTCAGGCCCGTGCACTGGAAAATATTCAGCACGTCGTGCACGTCAAACTCGGTCAGGCCGTGGGGCAGCACGGCGCGTGTCAGATTGGAATGGCAGTGATGATGGAAATCTTCACCGGTGAGCATTTTGTTCACATAAGGATCGCAACGCGTGCCGAGCAGGTCGTGCAGGCGACCACCATGTTCGTCGATGCCGTAACCGGCCAGGCTGTCATCGGTGATGGTCACCAAGGGCCGTAAAAACGGCAGGTTCGACCAGAGCCGGTCATGGGTGCTGACGTGCGCGCCCTGTAGCTGGCGAGTCCGCGCGGCCCACAAGCGTTCGCGTGGATCATTGGCGTTCCAGACGTTGAAGTCACCCACCTGCGGCCCCACCGGCGTGGTCACGCGGAACACATGCCCGGCCGGCACCTTCCAGGCACGGCCCGTACGAATCGGTACTTCGAAAGACTCGATCAACGTGCGACCGTCCTTCGCATCGCGCACCCGCTCGTAGAACGCCTTGTCGACCTGCAAGGCCGAGCCTTTGCTGACTTGATAGGCCGCCGGATAGTCTTTGTACATGGCACAAATCCTTGATCAGTGGTGGGAAAGTAGGGGTTGGCATCCGCTGCAATGCTCCTCGCCTCAGGATTGCTCAACAATCGTCAGCAATCGAGTAATCACTATTCATGCCAGTCTTTACGAGCGTTTCATTCAAGTTCGACGCATCTGCATGCTTTTTAGAAGTAGAAGTACAGTCACCATCCAATTTCCATTGGTTAATATGGCGGCATTGATGTGGAGATTTCAGATGCGTTACTCGCAGGACCATAAAGCCCAGACCCACCAACGCATCATCAAGGAGGCTTCAGAGCGCTTTCGCCGGGACGGCATCGGCGCGACGGGCCTGCAACCTTTGATGAAAGCGCTGGGTTTGACTCACGGTGGTTTTTACTCGCACTTCAAGTCCAAGGATGAACTGGTGGAAAAGGCCTTGCAGGCCGCAGGCGATCAAGTCGCTGGAGTTTGCGCCGAGCTGTTCGCCCAGGATCGCCCGCTGGAAGCATTCATCAATGCCTATTTATCTGAATGGCACCAGACCTCGCCCCATGCAGGATGCCCGCTGCTGACCATGTCATCGGAACTCGGCATGCGCGGGCAACCGAGTCCGACTTCCGACGTGGTGCTCAACGCGCGGCTTCAACAAATACAAGCCGCGCTGGATGGTGAAAACACCGTGGACCGCAGCATAGTCATCATGTCGACTCTGGTGGGGGCACTGCTGCTTTCACGCAGCGTCGAGAATCCCGAGTTGGCCGAGCAGATTCTCGACGTTACGCGCACTCACCTGAACCAGTCCCAGGATTAGCCGTTCCAGCGTTTGAACAACACGCTGGCATTGACACCACCAAACCCGAAGCCGTTGGACAGTGCGTACTCGATAGCCATTGGTCGAGCCTGGCCATGAACGATGTCCACGCCTTGGGCGGCGGGGTCCGGGTTATCGAAGTTCAGGGTTGCCGGCACGATCTGATCCCTGATTGCCAACAACGTGAAGATCGCCTCGATGCCGCCGGCCGCGCCGAGCAGATGCCCGGTTGCCGATTTGGTCGATGTCACCGCAATCTTGTTATCCGCTCCAAACAGCGACTTGATCGCCGCCAACTCCCCAAGGTCACCCACCGGGGTTGAGGTTGCATGCGCATTCAGATGCTGAACCTGTTCCGGTGAAATCCCGGCCTGAGCCAACGCCAGCGACATGGCCCGGCGGGCACCGCTGCCATCCTCCGGACCTGCGGTGAGGTGATAAGCGTCGGCGCTGGTGCCGTATCCGACCAATTCCGCCAGCGGCTGCGCGCCACGAGCCAAGGCATGTTCAAGTGATTCGATCACCAGCAGACCCGAACCCTCGCCCATGACAAAGCCATCACGATCACGGTCGAACGGCCGCGAGGCACGCTCCGGTGTTTCGTTGAAAGCGCTCGACAACGCGCGAGCGGCAGCAAACCCGGCGAGGCTGACGCGATCGATCGCCGCTTCCGCGCCGCCACAAACCGCGATGTCTGCTTCGCCGGAACGAATCAGTCGCGCCGCATCGCCAATCGCCTGAACCCCGGCCGCGCAGGCTGTCACCGGCGCACCCAACGGGCCTTTGAAACCGTGCTGGATCGACACATGCCCCGCTGCCAGGTTGACCAGAAACGATGGAATGGTGAACGGCGACAAACGCCGCGGGCCACGGCTGTCGGTGGTGCGCACCGCGTCGGCAATCGCACCGAAACCACCGACGCCAGACCCGATAATGGTGGCCGTGCGCTCCTGGTCACCGGCGTTTTGTGCCTGCCAACCGGCTTGCTCCAGCGCCTGACGCGCCGCTTCCATGGCGAACAGAATAAAGCGATCCATCTTCTTCTGCTCTTTGGGTGGCGTCGCCCGATCCGGATCAAACCCGGCCTCCGGGTCGTCATTTATTGTCGGAACAGCGCCGCCGACCTTGGCCGGTAGATCAGCTACCACTTCGTCCGGCAAATTTCGCAACCCGGAACGTCCCGCCAACAGACGCGACCAGACAGCCTCGACCCCGCTACCCAGCGGAGACACCAGCCCCATACCCGTTACAACCACTCGACGATCACTCATACCGCAACTTCCTCATGCCGATGTCTGGCGTTTTATTTGTAACGCGCGGCGGCTTTGCTTTTGGAAAGGTTTGGCGCCAGGACATGACGCGCGGCCACGAAGGCGTCCCAGTCGGCGGCATCCGGCAACGAAGGAATGGTGATCAACTCACCCTGGTCCAACCCTGACAGCGCGGCGTCGACCATCTCCCCCGCTTCCATGACCATGTCGGCCGGAATCTGTGAAGCGTCGATACCAGAACGTTCCCAGATTTCCGTGCGGGTTACGCCTGGCAACACGGCCTGGATTTTGACTCCGGTGCCGTCGAGTTCGGCGTTCAAGGATTGGGTCAGGCTCAATACGTACGCCTTGCTGGCACTGTAGGTCGCGTTGAAGCGCTCAGGAAACAACGCCACCACCGATGCAATGTTGATGATCGTTCCACGTCCTGCCTTGGCAAAACTGGCTGCGGCTGCTGCGGCCAGTCGCGTGACCGCCGTGACGTTCAACTGAATCATTTGATCAAGCTGATCGGTATCGGCATTGCCCAACAAACCGTCCGCCGCCACACCGGCATTGTTCAGCAGCAGGCTGATGCTTGAGTCACTGCGCAGACGCTGCTCGATTTTGAGCACGTCATCCTTTTGCGTTAGATCCGCCTTCAGCACTTCGACCTGAACACCATGCTCGGCGCTGAGCTTGCTCGCCGCCTCCTCCAGCCGTTGCTGATCACGGGCAACCAACAACAGATCAAAACCCCGCGCCGCCAAACGCTGCGCGTAAATCGCCCCGATACCGGAAGAAGCGCCGGTGACGAGGGCCGTACCTTGGGACTGGACAGAATTCATGGCTGAGCTCCTGGGAGATTCGTGAGGAATGGACCGGCCTCTGATTCTCGGGCCGAGTCGACGGAAACGAATTAATTATAGGCATAATTTAATCGACATATGATAGCCATAATTTTTCAAGTGCCGACGGAAGGCATCACCTCGCAGCGTTCGCCAGAATGCAAAAAGGCCGGTCAATGACCGGCCCCTTGGCGTTGAACAATCAGCTTAGTTCACTTCCAGCTTCTCGCGATTGCGATCCAGGATCGCCTTGCCAATCCCCTTCACCTCCAGCAGCTCATCCACCGATGCGAACGGTCCATTGGTTTCACGATACGCAACAATCGCCTTGGCTTTCGCTTCGCCAATACCCGAGAGCTCTTTTTGCAGCGTTGAAGCATCGGCACCATTGAGATCGACTTTGCCCGATGGCGCATTTGCCGAAGCCTGCGCTGCCGCAGGAGCATGGTTCGACTCCGGCGTCACTGAAGGGGCCGAAACGGCGGCAATTGAGACGCTAGTGAGCAGGGCAAAAACCAGGGAGTTGAAAAAGCCAGTACGCATAAATGACGCTCCATGACATCGATTGAGAAAGCAGCTTTTCCGAAGCTGCCTCCCAAACTTAGGCGATGAATGGAGCCTGTCAAAAATGTGTCCGTTACAGGATGTGAAACAATCAGGGTTCGAGGCGGCGCTGCTGGTAGATCCAGTCAACGATGTCGCCGTCGGGGGTGTAGCCGCTGACGGTATCGCGCAGTAATTGACGCACGCGCGTGTAATCGTCCTGCTCGACGGCCATCAGCAAATCCGTCAAACGTCCCTTGAGCACATCCCATGGAAGGTGATCTTCGCTGGCGCTCATGATCATCGGATGTTCAGTGGCTGATACGTTGTCGCCGATCAACAGCTCTTCATAAAGCTTCTCGCCGGGTCGCAGCCCGGTGAACTCAATGGAGATGTCGCCTTGCGGGTTCTTCTCCGAGCGAATGCTCAACCCGGAGAGATGGATCATCTTCTCCGCCAGTTCGACGATCTTCACCGGTTCGCCCATGTCGAGCACGAACACATCACCACCCTGCCCCATGGAACCCGCCTGGATTACCAATTGCGCGGCTTCAGGAATGGTCATGAAATAACGGGTGATTTTGGGGTGAGTAACCGTCAATGGCCCACCAGACTTGATCTGGCTGTGAAACAGCGGAATCACCGAACCGGAGGAACCCAGCACGTTGCCGAAGCGAACCATGGTGAATCGAGTCTTGTTGACCCGGGACACATTGGCTTTGTCGCCGAACAAGACCGGGGCGATTTCCTTGCTCAATGCCTGAAGCGTTAATTCGGCGAGGCGTTTGGTGCTGCCCATCACATTGGTGGGGCGAACCGCTTTGTCGGTGGAGATCAGCACAAAATTGGAGACCCCGGACTGCAGCGCTGCCTGCGCGGTGTTGAGCGTACCGATTACGTTGTTCAACACCCCTTCTGCGATGTTGTGCTCGACCATGGGCACGTGTTTATACGCGGCGGCGTGATAGACGGTGTCTACGCCCCAGGTTTTCATGACATCCAACAGCTTGTGCGGGTGACGGACGGAGCCAAGTATCGGCAGCAACTGCACAGGAATCGACTCTCGACAAATGCGCTGTTCAAGCTCTGAGAGAATGCTGTAGAGGTTGAATTCACTGTGATCGAACAGCAAAAGCGTGGTCGGGCCAAGCGCAAAAATCTGCCGGCAGAGTTCCGAACCGATTGACCCACCCGCCCCCGTCACCATGACGGTCTTGCCTTTAATGCAACGTTCGAGCAAGTCCGGTTGTGCGGGCACTGAATCCCGTCCCAGCAAGTCCGCGATGTCCACTTCCTGAATGTCTTCGACCTTCACCCGTCCGCTGGCCAGGTCGGTGAAGTTAGGAACGCTGCGGATGTGGAGCGGGTAATGCTCCAGGAACGTCAGGATTTCACGCCGTCGTGCGCGAGTGGATGACGGCAGGGCCAGAAGAATTTCCTTTGCACCTGATTCATCGATCATCTGTTGGATGTGCTTGGGTTTGTAAACTTGCAGGCCGGCAATCGAACGATCCGCAATACTCGGATCATCATCGATGAACGCCACAGGCCGCATGACCCGCCCCATGCGCAACGCCGCGACCAGTTGATTGCCAGCCACGCCCGCGCCGTAGATCGCGACCTTGGTGAGGCCGTCATCGCGACTGGTAAAAGGCACATGGTGAGCACCGGCGAACCAATCCCCCATAAAGTACTGGCGCATACACAGACGCAACCCGCCAATAATGACAAGACTGAGCCACCAGTAGTTGAAGACGATGGAGCGCGGGACTACGGTTTCGTGATTGCTGTACCAATAGACCACGAGCGCAAGAATCAGAGAGGAAAGACTGACCGCTTTGATAATCGCAATCAGCGCGTCATTACCGAAATAACGCATGACCGCACGGTACATGCCAAACCTGATGAAAAGGGGAATGGCAACGACGGGAGCGCTGACAAACAGCCATAAGTGGACTTTGAAGGGGTTGTACATATCATCGATCCCCAGACGGACGATGAACGCCAACCACAGAGCAACCCAGACCAGAACGATATCTGTGGCAACCTGTATCAGCCGCTTGCGACGTCGGGGTAGCCCAACAAGTAGAGCTCTGATCTTGTCCATGAACCGTTCATTCACCTCCGCTTTCTCCCTTACCCGCCGTATCAATGTAGTGGAACCTTATAAGCGCATCTCATCCACTTTAAAACCTGAATGACAGAGCTGTTATTCGGTTTTTTCCGCAGGCTCTTCAAGCTCTCCCGCGTGAAACTTGATTGCCAGCGCAACTAATGGAGCATAGGCCAGAATCAATCCCAGAATTGAATTCATGCCCATTCGAGTGACACCCAAAGCTATAGGCAACAACCAAAGCAAATTGATCGCGCCCACCGCCATTGTGACGTTTAAGTGGCTGCCAAACCGACGAGAGGCGAATTGGTAAGCGTGACTTCGGTGCGCTTGATAGACCTTGTCGCCCCGCAGCAAACGGCGAAACAGCGTGAACGTCGCATCAACGATAAAAACCCCAAGTAAAATCAACCATCCCCACAGGAAGTCTCCCGAAACCCACGCCGCTTGCAGTGAGAGTCCCCCAAGCACAACTCCCAGGAAACCACTACCGGCATCCCCCATGAATATCTTCGCCGGGGGGAAGTTCCAGAAAAGGAAACCAGCCACGGAAACGGCCAACAACAACGGAGCCCAAATCAAGTCCACCGCTCCGCTTAACCAAGACAGCAGGCAAGCCCCGAGACAAACGCAAATAGCCTCGACACTGGCAATCCCATCGATACCGTCCATGAAGTTGTAAAGGTTGAGCAGCCATACCAGATAAAAGGCCGCTAACACATGGCCGATCCATCCCAGATCGAAAGTACCTCCCGCAACTTCAACGACGGGCAAGCCACCGAGCCAGAACAACAACCATATCGATGCAACGAAATGCCCCAGCAAACGCCAACGGGCAGCGATGTGTCCGTGATCATCCATGAATCCGATAACGGCAATCAGGGCTCCGGCGCCAGCAATGGCCAGAAACGCCTGGAACGTCATCAACCCCGCAAACAAGAGCATGAACAGTGCCAGGGTAAATGCGAGAACAATTGCCACTCCTCCCCCCCGCGGGGTGGGAACCGAGTGAGAGCTGCGGGCATTGGGAACATCCATAAGGCTGCGCGACAGAGCGTACCGACGTAGAACCCAGGTAAGGGAAAAAGACACAACAACGATGACAGGGATAAACCAGCCATAACTCATGATTTGCGCGAATCCAGAAAATGTTGCGCCGTCAGGCCCAAGGCTTTATCGCGAGAGACCGGAGGTTCCCAGCCCAATAATTGGTAGTTTTTGCTGATATCAACCTGCAAGGATCCGAGAATCCGGTCTGCGAGGTCTTGCTGACCAAGCAATGAAGCCGCGCCACTCATGAGCTCCGCCGGTATCGGTAACAATCTGGCCGGTTTACCCAAGGCATGTGCCAACTTTCGCAGTAACTGCGTGGTCGATACGTCTTCGCCATCACTGGCCAGGAATACTTGATTGGCAGCTGCGGGATGCTCGGCGCAAAGCACGATCAAATCCACCAGATTGTCTATGGCCACCAGGCTGCGCAAGTTGTGAACCGCTCCAAAGGGCAACGGGACACCTCGGTAGAGCCAGCGCATCATGCTAAGAAAGTTGGCCTTGACGCCAGGTCCGTACACCAACACTGGGCGGATGATCACGACTTCCATCCCGGTGGACGCAGCAAGCAGCTTCAAGCCTTGCTCTGCTTCAAGCTTGGAAATGCCATAAGGGTCAAGCGGCGCTGGCTCATCATCTGCACGGTACACAACGCCAGGCTCGGTCACTTCACCATTTACCTTGATGGAACTGATGAAGATAAAACGCTTCACCCCGCTCTTCGCAGCCTGACGCGCGAGGTTCAAGGTGGCCTCGACATTGACTTCGCGGAACGCCGCCAACGGATCGAGCGCCACTTCATTCATGACGTGAACACGAGCCGCCGCATGGACAACCACATCGACATCAGTCAGGGCTTCCTGCCAATCGTTACTTCCGTCGAGCGGTTTTATTGGAAGCGAGCGTACACCAGCAGGCAATTGGGCGGGCAGGGTCCGCAGCGGTGCAACAACAGAACAATCGGGAAGCCGTGACAAATGATTGATCAAGGCCCGGCCCAGAAATCCGCTTCCGCCGGTAACCAGAAATGTTTTAGATCGCATGGGAGACCCCTGGAATACGGAAGAACAGCAGTACCTGGACAATGTGCCGCAACCATTTAAAGCAGGGATAGATAAATCTCGGCATAGGACTTCGCCATCGAATCAGAAGAAAACACCGATTCGAAACGCCGTTGCGCCGCCTCACCCATCGACGCTGCGACTTCTGGCTGATTCCATAGATGGGTCATTGCCGCGGCCAGTGCGACAGAGTCACGGGGAGGAACGACCAACCCGGTCTCCCCTGCGATGTTGATGTAAGTGGTGCCAGAGCCTATCTCACAAGAAATCATTGGTTTGCCGTACATCGCCGCCTCAAGTAACGAAATGCCGAAAGACTCCGATCTCAGGTGCGAAGGAAAAACAAACGCAAAGCACAGTTCTAGAAGAGCAGACTTGTCATCATCAGATAACCCACCTAGGAAATGCACATTGGTAAGGCCTAGTTGATTGGCCTGTGCTTTGAGCTCTGCCTCAAGATGCCCTCCCCCCAAAATGACGACAGGCAGCCGAGTCGACCTGGCAGATTCGAGCAAGTAGTCGAGCCCCTTGTAATAACGCAAAGCTCCGACAAATAGAAAGAACCGTTCGCCCAGACGGGAACGCCAAAAGTCGAGCTTTTCAGGCGAAGGTATCGGGTAAGTTTCGCGATCCAACCCGTAAGGTACAACGCGAACCTTGTCTCTGAATCGGGTCAATACCGGGCTGCTTTGAGCGTAATTTGGCGAAGAGGCGACAATGCAGTCAACACTGGACAAGAAGCGATTCATCAGCGGCTGATAAAGTTTCAGAAGTGTCTTTTGCTTGACGATATCCGAGTGATAGCTAACCACTGTTGGTTTTTTCATTCGGCTTAAAAAATGCACCAGATCCATGTACGGCCATGGAAAGTGGTAGTGAACAATGTCCGCTTTCTTCGCCAACTCGG
The DNA here is from genome assembly GCF_019947275.1 of Pseudomonas sp. GL-RE-29. Classification (NCBI taxonomy): domain Bacteria; kingdom Pseudomonadati; phylum Pseudomonadota; class Gammaproteobacteria; order Pseudomonadales; family Pseudomonadaceae; genus Pseudomonas; species Pseudomonas sp. GL-RE-29. Next base: position 71,858 of record NZ_JAGYGD010000016.1, on the reverse strand, counting down.
CAAAATCCTTGAATGCCGATAACGAGAAACCCGTGGAGGCAACATGCAAGTCGAGTTTGGAACGGTGAGTCAAATGGCTTCCCACCTTTTCGTTCCGCGCCGAACCACGCTCACTGAGATAGAGCACTTCAGATTCAAACCCGTGCCTTACTCCCCCCTCGGCGATCTGAAAAATGACTTGCTCAATGCCGCCCATTGTCTCCGGGTAGTATGTCTTGAAGAAGTGCAGAACCTTGATCATCGTCCCTCTACCACCGTCTTATAGACCTGAAGAGTTTCACTTGCACACCGCTCCCAGGAAAATCTGGCGGCATGCAGCAAACCCTGCTCGACGGCACTGGCGCGCCACGCCTCATCTTCCAACCCGCGCTGAATGAGTTCAGTCAATGTCTCCGTATCCTGGGCTTCACACATCAAGGCGGCGTCCCCAGCAACCTCCGGAAGCGAAGAGTTGTTTGAGCACACCACGGGAACCCCTGAGCTCATTGCTTCAAGAACCGGTAAACCAAAACCTTCATAGAGCGATGGAAATGTAAAAAGCCGAGCACCGGCAAATAATAGGGGAAGATCTTCGCTGGGGACGAATCCCAGGTAATAAGCCCAGCCTTCGCGCTTAGCACTGTCAAGACGCTGGTGGATACTCTCGCTTCTCCAGCCATGATAGCCAGTCAGTACCAATGGCCAGCGCTTGCGTAATTCAATCGGCAGCCGGGAATAGGCGTCCAGCAAGGTCTCGATATTCTTGCGTGGTTCAATTGTCCCGACAAACAGACTATAACCACCTACTTCGAGACCATGACGCGAAAGTGCACCTCTGAGTTCGTCTGCACCACGAGGATGAAACTCCGCAGAACTGGCCAACGGTACGGTATGAATTCGATCTATTGGCCAACCGAAATACTCGGCCAATTCCTTACGAGTGAACTCAGAGTCGGTGATTAGCGCTTCTGCTCTTACCAGAGTGGCTTTCAGCTCTTTCTGCAAATAGCGCACAAGTTGCGGCGCATGGCAGTGAGACCAGGTAAAGGGCGACAGATCGTGGAAAGTAGCAACACTGCGGCCGGCAAACGGCGGCAGATAATAATTAGGGCTGTGGTAAAGAAAATCACCATGGCCTTTTAACGCATGCTTCCTGAGTAACGGCATCAGCAGCCGATAGGCTTCAACCGCCAGGAAATTTTTCTGCACGGCCCGCTTCAGGCCATAGCCGTTACCCGACGCTTCGGCAGCCGTAGGTAACGCGGGTAAAAATCGCCGACCGGCAAAAAACTGCAGGTCGGTGATTTCCGGGTTCTGCTGCAGTCGCAGTGCCAATTCGTAGGTGTAGCGACCAATACCGGTCAGCGGGAAGCGGACCGGTTCAACAGAAAGAATTAACTTCATCTATTCAACCGTCAGCATCCAGCTCAGGGTTTCGCCCAGGGACGGTGTAGTCCAGCCTGGTACCAGCGACCGCAACTTCGCGTTGTCCCCGCACAAGGTTTTCACCTCATTGGCTCGCACGAAGGCCGGGTTCACTTCGACCTCGATGTCATGCCCGGTGAACCCTTGGCATATTTCAATGACTTCACGAAGCGAATGGGTGTTACCGGAGCTGACATTGATAGTCTGTCCCAGTGGCTTCGCCTCAATAAGGCCTCGATAAGCTCTCACTAATGCGCGAACATCGCTGAAATCACGCCAGACATCGAGATTACCCAACTCTATCTTTGGCGCCCGACGACGAAAATGAGAAACAATTTTCGGCAACAGGAAGTTCTCGGCCTGACCGACACCTGTGTAGTTGAAAGGACGAGTAATGACGATAGGCAGGCGCTCGTGCCAAAGGTTGGCCATGTACTCCATGGCCAACTTGCTAACGGCATAATCGTTGGCCGGCGCCGGAGTTGTGGTCTCCGACAGAAGGCCACCCGAAGCGTTGCCATAGATATTGGCGCTGCTGGCAATGAGCACGCAGTCCAGCGATTTCCCACTGGCTTCAACAGCCTCCAGCAGATTACGCGTCCCTATCAAATTGACCTGATAAAACGCGTCCGCTGCGCCATGCCCGACAAACGCCAACGCCGCGAGATGCACAACAACATCCGGCTGAATCTTTGCCAGCAACGTCTGCAAACCCGGGCCATCCGTCAGGTCCACCTGATGATAATTGCGATCATCGGAAGGCTGACTGCCCAATCCGATAACCTCGTAGCCGTTAGCCCGAAGTTCATCCGCCATGTATCGACCGGTGAAACCTTGAATACCTGTAATCAGCGCACGCTTGCCAGCAATAGACATCAGAACGAAAACCCTTGTTTATTTCGACGCAGATCCGCTTCGACCATCATGCGGCACAATTCTTCCAGAGAAGTCTTCGGCTCCCAACCCAAAACTTCCTTGGCCTTGGCCGGGTTGCCAATCAGCAACTCAACTTCTGTCGGGCGGTAGAATTTCGGGTTGATGGTGATCAGAACCTTACCGGTAGCAACATCAGTACCCTGTTCGGATTCAGCAGTGCCCGACCAGGAAATAGTAATGTCAACAGCCTTGAACGCCATGGAGACGAAGTCACGAACGGTCTCGGTACGGTTAGTCGCCAACACGAAAGTATCCGGTTCATCGGCCTGCAGCATGCGCCACATCCCTTCGACGTACTCTTTGGCGAAACCCCAGTCGCGCTTGGCATCGAGATTGCCCAGTTCCATCTTGTCCAACAGACCCAGCTTGATCTTGGCCACGGAGTCGGTGATTTTGCGGGTCACGAACTCACGGCCACGCAGTGGAGACTCGTGGTTGAACAAGATACCGCTGGTAGCAAAAATGCCGTACGACTCACGGTAGTTGATGGTCATCCAGTGAGCGTAGAGCTTGGCGACACCATAAGGGCTGCGCGGATAGAAAGGCGTGCTTTCGATCTGCGGGATAGCCTGCACCTTACCGAACATCTCAGAAGTGGATGCCTGGTAGAAACGAACCTTCGGATTAACGATCCGAATCGCTTCAAGCAGGTTAACCGCGCCGAGGCCGGTGATTTCTGCAGTAGTGATCGGCTGCTCGAACGAAACACCCACGAAGCTCTGCGCTGCGAGGTTGTAGACCTCGGTGGCTTCGGTGGTTTGCAGCAGGCGGATGCTGGCCGACAGGTCGGTCAGATCGTATTCGACCAAATGCAGATTAGGATTGGACTGGATGCCCAACTCTTCGATGCGCCAGAAATTGACAGAACTGGTACGACGGTAGGTCCCGTAAACGGTGTACCCCTTCTCCAGCAGCAGTTCCGCCAGGTAGGCGCCGTCTTGACCAGTGATGCCGGTAACAATTGCTTTCATGCGAATCCCTAAACTCCATTTTGCGCCATGGTTGGCTTGCTCACGAAAATAAGATGCACGGCTAGCGCCGCAGCGACCATTCTGGTTCGCAATGATACCCAAATTGCCTGTCCTGAAGGAACTTTAAAAAGGGAAAGAACCCCGAACCTCCTGTCGCCTTGAGCACCATGGCCCACCCGTAAAAAACAGCTGCCTTATAGATGTGCAAAAACCAAGAAGAATACACTGGCAGCGAATATCTCTACGACGCTAGATAGTTGCGAATTGTTTAGACCTGCCGCGCCACGGGCGGAGCAGACCGCTCGCGCAACCAACGCACGCGCCCCTGCAACAATTGATGCACACATCTCGCAGCTAGGTTATCATCCAACGCCTTGAAGGCATGAGGCTAAACCCTCTGGCGGCGCCACTTCATCCCGACACGGACGTGAGCTTTACAGCATGATGATGGATTTCATGAGAATAATTTGGTGACTGTTGATGTGGCGGCAGTATTGAACTTCCCTGTTACAAGTGCCTGCCAACACGCAGCCTTGCGCGCAGAGCCGCAGTGGTCACGACTATCGCCAGAAGCACTTTCTGATGCACCGTGGATTTTTCTGAGCCCGCCGTCCGCTCACGCACTGCCTTTCACCTTGATTCAACGCCCGCCAAGTTAAATTTCCATTTGTTCATAGCCGTCGAATCTTCGATTCTGGAGCAAACTGACGGCTGCATTGCAGTCCGTACAGAATTTTCAAATCCGGTAACCAATATGGCTTCAGTAAAACTTCATAACGGGAAAACATTCAGCTCCGAGACAGGCACATCACTGCTCGACAGTGCCAGGACTGAAGGCATCACTCTCGAATACAGTTGCAGGACTGGACGGTGTGGTGTTTGCAAAACCCAAGTTCTCTCCGGTGAAACTGAAGCGTTCAAGGGCGAGACGTCTCTTACACCCGACGAGAGCGCTGCAGGATGGATCTTGACGTGCTGCCGCCACGCCGTCACCGATGTGGAAATCGACGCCGAAGACCTTGGAGCACTTGGAAACATTGTCGTGAAGACGCTTCCCTGCAGAATCGACACGATCAGCAGACTCTCTGACAACGTCGTGGAAGTCATCCTTAGAATCCCGCCCAATAGCAATTTCACTTATTTGCCAGGTCAGTACCTTGACATCATCGGTGAAGCCGGGCTGCGCCGAAGCTATTCCATTGCCAATGCCCAGCGCGCTGACGGAAAACTGGAATTACAGATCCGGGAAGTCGAGCAAGGCATGATGTCTCAGTATTGGTTCGCCAATGCGAAGCACAATGATCTCTTGCGACTTGAAGGCCCGCTAGGCACTTTCAGCCTGCGCGAAAAGGACGTCAGGAATATCGTTTTCCTGGCCACCGGTACTGGTATTGCGCCAGTCAAGGCCATGCTTGAGCAAATGCTTGGCAACCCCTCGCTGACCGCTGGGAAGAAGATCTTCATCTATTGGGGCGGCCGTACGATCAGCGACATCTATTGGAACCCGCAACTCCAGGAACTGGACGCCACCTTCATACCGGTACTGTCGCGAGCGGACTCTCAGTGGACAGGACGTACTGGCTATGTACAATCAGCGCTAATCAACGACGCCATCGATCTCACACAATCGGTTGTCTATGCCTGCGGCTCGGAAGACATGATTCATTCCGCTCGGGATGCACTGACGACTTCGGGCCTGCCCGTCAAAAACTTTTATTCAGATGCATTTGTAAGCTCAAACTGATAAGGAGCAATCATGAAAGCGGTCATTTTGGCAGGCGGCTTGGGTACACGCCTGAGCGAAGAAACCAGTGTACGTCCAAAGCCCATGGTCGAAGTTGGTGGAAAACCAATCCTCTGGCACATCATGAAGATGTATTCCTCGCACGGCATCAATGATTTCATTATCTGCTGCGGATACAAAGGCTATCTGATCAAAGAATACTTCGCCAATTACTTCCTGCACTCGTCGGATGTAACTTTCAACATGCGTGAAAACACCATGAAAGTACACGACAAACGTGCCGAAGACTGGAATGTCACGCTGGTCGACACCGGTGACTCCTCGATGACCGGCGGTCGCTTGCGCCGCGTGGCAGACTACGTTCGAGATGAAGAAGCTTTCTGCTTCACCTACGGCGATGGCGTCGGCGATGTGGACATTAGCGCCACCATTGCCTTCCACAAACAGCATGGCAAGGCCGCAACACTCACCGCCACCTATCCACCAGGCCGCTTTGGCGCGCTGGACATCAAACAAGGCCAGGTTCTCAACTTCAAGGAAAAGCCTAAAGGCGACGGCGCCATGATCAATGGCGGCTTTTTTGTATTGTCCCCGCAAGTCCTCGAATACCTGGTCGACGACAGCACTGTCTGGGAGCAAGAGCCTTTGATGGGGCTTGCAGCGGATGGCCAGCTGATGGCCCACGAGCACCCAGGCTTCTGGCAGCCAATGGATACCCTGCACGATAAAAACCTGCTGGAAAAACTTTGGCAAAATGGCAAGGCACCTTGGAAATCCTGGGAATAATATGAAAGCTACCGTCACTCCTGCCTTCTGGAAGGGAAAGAAGGTTTTCCTTACAGGTCATACCGGATTCAAGGGCAGCTGGTTGTCCCTGTGGCTACAAGACATGGGTGCGCACGTCAAAGGTTTCGCGCTGGCCCCGCCTACGACTCCGTCGCTTTTTGAACAAGCGCGCGTTGAGCAAGGCATGGCGGCATCGCAGATTGGCGATATTCGCGACCTGCAAGCCATTACAGAAAGCATGACGGCTTTTGATCCGGATATTCTGATCCACATGGCCGCCCAACCTTTGGTCAGGCTGTCCTACCGGGAACCGGTCGAGACCTATGCCACCAATGTCATGGGCACTGTTCATGTGCTGGAGGCAGCACGCAAATGCCCAAGCCTTCGAGCAATCGTCAATGTCACAACTGACAAGTGCTACGAAAACCAGGAATGGGAGTGGGGCTATCGTGAAAACGAACCCATGGGCGGTCACGACCCTTACAGCAACAGCAAAGGCTGCGTAGAGCTGGTCACCTCCGCCTACCGTAATTCATTCTTCAAAGCTGATGACGCGCCGGCCTTGGCCTCGGCACGTGCCGGCAACGTGATCGGTGGCGGTGACTGGGCAGAAGATCGCCTCATCCCCGACATTCTGCGTGCAGTCGAAAAAGGTCAACCCGTGACCGTTCGCAACCCGAAAGCGACGCGCCCGTGGCAACATGCCCTCGAGCCGCTTAGTGGCTACCTTGTCCTGGCCCAGCACCTATGGGAGCATGGCCACGTATTCGCGCAAGGCTGGAACTTCGGTCCCCGGGATGAAGATGCACGTCCTGTCGAATGGATACTCGACCACATGGTGGGTGCGTGGGGTGCCGGTGCGAGCTGGCAACTTGACAGCGACCCTCAGCCCCATGAGGCGCGCTATTTGAAGTTGGATATTTCCAAGGCCCGGTCCCAATTGAAGTGGGAGCCTACATGGAACTTGGAAGCCACACTTACCCGCATCGTCACTTGGCATCGCGCCTGGTTGCGAGGCGAGGATATGCATGCCCATTGTGTGAACGAAATCAACAGTTTCATGGCAGCCATGGCCGCTGACGCCTAACCAATTAAAAGCTTTAAGCAGGAAATACTATGACCCCCGATATGCTCCGTCAGGAAATCAGCCAGCTCGTTGAGCGTTACGCCCAGACTGCCTTGGCTGCCAAACCTTTTGTTGGGGGCGAAACCGTCATCCCTCCCTCCGGCAAGGTGATTGGCGCACGCGAACTGCAACTGATGGTCGAAGCTTCCCTTGATGGCTGGCTGACTACCGGTCGCTTCAATGCTGAATTCGAAAAGAAATTGGCCGAATTTCTCGGTGTCAATTACCTCATTACCGTCAACTCCGGCTCCTCGGCCAACCTGGTTGCGTTCAGCACGTTGACCTCACCCAAGCTGGGTGACCGCGCCATCAAGAAAGGCGACGAGGTCATTGGCGTGGCTGCGGGCTTCCCGACCACTGTGAACCCGATCGTACAGTTTGGGGCGATTCCGGTATTCGTCGACGTCGACATGGCGACCCACAACATCGACCCCGAGCTGATCGAAGCGGCGATCACCCCCAAGACCAAGGCGATCATGCTCGCGCACACCCTTGGTAACCCGTTCAACTTGGCCAAAGTCAAAGCCCTGTGCGAAAAGTACAATCTCTGGCTGGTCGAAGATTGCTGCGATGCACTCGGTGCGACCTATGACGGCAAGATGGTGGGTACCTTTGGCGACATCGCTACCCTGAGTTTCTACCCGGCCCACCACATCACCATGGGTGAAGGTGGCGCGGTATTCACCAATAACGCTCAGCTCAAACTGATTGCCGAATCTTTCCGTGACTGGGGTCGCGACTGCTATTGCGCACCCGGTTGCGATGACACCTGCGGTAACCGTTTCGGCCAGCAGTTCGGTAGCCTGCCACAAGGTTACGATCACAAGTACGTGTACGCCCACCTGGGCTACAACCTGAAGATCACCGACATGCAAGCGGCTTGCGGACTGGCACAGCTCGACCGTGCAGCCGAGTTCATTGCTACTCGCAAGCGCAACTTCAAGCTGCTGAAGGAACGTCTGGCGAGCTTGAGCGATTTCCTTGAAATCGCCGAACCGACTCCTAATAGCGAACCGTCCTGGTTTGGCTTCCCGGTCACCCTGAAGGAAAGCGCCGGGGTCAAGCGTGTCGACCTGCTCAAGTTCCTGGATCAGAACAAGATCGGTACCCGCTTGTTGTTTGCCGGTAACCTGACCCGCCAGCCGTACTTCCATGACGTCGAATACCGCGTCGTGGGCGAACTGACCAATACTGACCGAACCATGAACCAGACCTTCTGGCTGGGTGTTCAGCCCTCCCTTGGTCAGGAACATTTCGACTACGTCGGTGAAAAACTGGAAGAGTTCTTCGGGATCGGTTTCTAACATATGAAAGCTTCAGATGCAGTAGCAAAAGTACTTGCAGACAATAACGTCCTGTATGGTTTTGAGCTCATCGGTGGAATGATTACCCATCTGGTGGACAGCATTAATTTGCTAGGAAAAACCAAGTTGGTATCGATGCACCATGAGCAAGGCGCTGCCTTTGCTGCATCTGCTGTCGCACGTGCGACCGATCACAGGATCATGGGCGTGGCACTGGGTACAAGTGGACCCGGTGCCACCAACCTGATCACCGGAATTGCAGACTGCTGGCTGGACAGTCACCCGTGCCTGTTCCTGACCGGCCAGGTCAATACCCACGAACTTAAAGGCGACAGGCCCATACGTCAGCAGGGCTTCCAGGAGCTCGACAGCGTTGCCTTGGTGAGTAGCATCACCAAGTACGCTCATCTGGTCACCCATGTCGACGATCTGATCCCGTCACTTCTCAAGGCGATCACCATCGCCCGTGAAGGACGTCCAGGGCCCGTGCTCCTGGACATCCCTATGGACATCCAGCGCGCCGAGATCGATGAAGCGGCCCTGGACGCCCTGCTGGACACTTGGGCCCGTAATTCGGCGCCGTCCCCCGAAAAAAGCGACGCCTTCAGCCACGTCTGGACATTGCTGGAAAAGGCCGAACGCCCGGTATTCCTGATTGGCGGCGGCGCCGTCAACATCCCCGAGTTTACGCAATGGCTCAGTCTGGTCGATCAACTGGGTATCCCCCACGTCGCCAGCCTGAAAGGTGCGGAAAAGCTGAAGGCGGGCGAGAACTACCTGGGGATGCTGGGTGCCTATGGCACGCGTGCGGCGAATTACGCCGTACAGCATTCTGACCTGCTGGTGGTATTTGGCAGCCGTATGGACGTACGGCAGACCGGCGCCAAGCCGGAAACTTTTGCCCAGAATGCGCAAATCGTACAGTTTGATCTGGATCCGGCTCAGCTGGAGAACCGGGTCAAGGCTCAGCAGTCGTTCAATATCGGGCTGGATACGGTGTTTAACGGCTTCATCGAATGCGCACACAAGCTCCAACCGGCCCCCGCTGCCTGGCGTACACGTCTGCGGCAGGCCTTTGAGCAATCGTTCGTCGATGAATATGCAGGATGGGGCATCAGCCCGTTCGAGTTGTTCAAGTCGCTGAACGAGCTTACTGCAGACCGCGCGCTCGACTACGTGGCCGACGTGGGCAACAATCAAATGTGGGCAGCGCATACACTACGCCTCGGCGCTGGCCAATCCATGCACCATTCCGGTGGCTTGGGCACTATGGGTTTCGCCATTCCCGCTGCTGTCGGTGTGTGCTATGCCGGTGACAAACCAGTCATCGTCATCACCGGTGACGGTGGCGCGCAGCTCAACATCCAGGAACTCGACATCATTGCGCGGGATCAGTTGCCGATCCTGACGATTGTGATGAACAACCACTCACTCGGGATGGTTCGCGGCTTCCAGGAGATGTACTTTGAGGGCCGAAACTCCTCAACCTTCTGGAATGGATACACCCCGCAGTTCCAGGCCATTGGCGCAGCCTATGGCATCCACTCGCAAAGTGTTGTCGATATGCGCCAATTCAAGGCGGCAGTGACCGAGTTTCTCGCTCACAGCAAACCGATGCTGATCGAAGTGCTGATGCCTGATGCCCGGGAGTGCCGCCCTCGGCTGGAGTTTGGCCGCCCAATCCATGAGCAGTCGCCGCTTCTGGACCTTGATGCATGAAGATCGCAATACTTGGGGCAACCAGTCATATCGCCAAAGACCTCGTTGCGAGCCTCGCCAAGCAGGCCACTTATCAGTGCGACCTGTTTATGCGGGCTACAGCTCAACTCGATCCCGAAATTCGGGCTATTGCTGAGCAGAGTTCGTTCGCGCTACTCGACTACGCCAGATTCGATGACTCCCGTCATTTCGACGCAATCATCAATTTCGTAGGTGTTGGCGATCCGGCTCGTGCCATCCAGATGGGCAAGGATATCTTTACCGTCACCGAACAGTACGACAATCTCGCCCTGTCCTATCTACAACGGCATCCCGAGTGCAAGTACATCTACCTGAGCAGCGGCGCTGCATATGGTGCTAACTTCGAGGCGCCTGTGTCCGAAACCTCGAAGGCCGTGTTTGCAGCCAATGCACTCCAGCCCCAAGACTGGTACGGCGTAGCAAAATTTCAGACGGAGTGCCGCCATCGAGCACTACCTGCATTCGCTATCGTGGATGTCAGGGTGTTCAGCTATTTCAGCCATCGCCAGGCGCTTGACGCCCGCTTCTTCCTGAGCGACATCCTGCGCGCCTTGAAATCCGGCACGGTACTCGAAGTAGCTCCCGATGACATGGTCAGGGACTACCTCGCGCCTGCAGATTTCCTGCAACTGATAGACAGGATTCTGCAGTCGTCGCCTTGCAACGATGTGGTTGACTGCTACTCCTTGGCACCCATCGGCAAGTTCGACTTGCTTGAGGCTCTACGTGACCAGTTCGGTCTGCAATACACCGTCGTGGGTGACCAGGCAAAAGTCAACGCCACAGGCCCCAAGGCCAATTACTACTCACGCAATCGCAAGGCAGAAAGCCTGTTCGGCTATGTTCCCGGCGATTCTTCGTTGAGCGGCCTGCTGAGCGAGATCAGGCAGCACCTGAATGCCTGACAATAAAAAGGCGTCCCCGATGCTCCGAGATCTTTTCAAGGTGAAGTTGTTCAGATTCCTATTGGTAGGCTTGATGAATGCGGTGTTCGGCTATGGCTGTTTTGCCGCATTCCTTTACCTCGGCCTGCATTACAGCGCAGCGTTGTTCCTCGCCACAGTGCTGGGTATTGCCTTCAACTTCAAAAGTACCGGCGCCCTGGTTTTCGGCTCCAAAAACAACAAACTTATTTTCAGGTTCATCGCCGGCTACGGCCTTGTCTATTGCGCCAATGTCGCAGGCATCGCGGGGCTCAAACTTTTTGGTTTGGACCCCTATCTGGCCGGTATCGCCCTGATCCTGCCCATGGCCTTGCTCTCATTTTTTATTAATAACAGGTTCGTTTTCAACTATGCGTAAGCTCATCAGCATTGTGACACCCTGCTACAACGAAGAAGCCAATATTGATGAGCTCTATCAGCGCATCATTGGAGTCATGTCACGGCTTGACTATGATTACGAGCATATTTTTATCGACAACTGCTCTACAGACGGCAGTATCGCAAAGTTGCGTGAACTCGCTGCACAGGACAAACGGGTAAAACTCATCCTGAACGCCCGCAACTTCGGGCATATCCGCTCGCCTTACCACGCCCTGCTTCAAGCCAAGGGCGATGCGTGCGTACTCATTGCTTCTGACCTGCAAGACCCGCCGGAAATGATCGAAGAGTTCGTACACAAGTGGGAACAGGGCTTCAAGACGGTATTGGCCGTGAAGCCTGAAAGCGAAGAGTCTCGCATGATGTTCCTGTTGCGCCGCAGCTACTATCGGTTCATCACTCGAATCTCGGAGGTTCCGCTGGTCCAGAACGCCACCGGTGCGGGCCTGTTCGATCGCGTTGTGCTGGACATCCTGAAGAAAATCGATGATCCCTACCCGTACTTCAGGGGCCTGCTCTGCGAAATCGGCTTCCCCATCGCCACAGTGCCGTTCAAGCAACCACGACGCCAGCGAGGGATCACCAAGAACAATTTCTACACGCTGTATGACATCGCCATGCTTGGCATCACCAATCACTCCAAGGTGCCATTGCGCCTGATGGTGATGGGGGGTGGGCTACTGGCAGGACTCAGTCTGCTGACCGCATTCGGGTTTCTTGTGGCCAAACTGGTGTTCTGGAACTCGTTCCAAGTGGGCATCGCCCCAATGCTGATTTCTTTGTTCTTCTTCAGTTCGGTACAGATATTGTTTTTGGGCATGCTTGGGGAATACCTGGGGTCGGTGCACACCCAAATGCGCAACATGCCGTTGGTGGTTGAGTCTGAACGCGTAAATTTCGATTGATTTTATGGATGATTGGCAATCGTGACATCAAATAGTGCACCACTTGAAAAAGCTATATTAAGTTCGGAGTTACCACTGAGATCGTTGCAAGCAGTACTCCTGGAAAACTGGAAGCTAGCTCTTTCCGGCGCGGTCATATCCTTCTTTCTCGCCAGTATATTACTTACTGGCTGGCCAGGAGGGCTATGGCCCGACGTTTCCTACCCGTACTCATATCAAGGTGATAGCCTGTTCCACGCCTGGATGGCCAAAAGCGTTTCAGAAGGCTGGCTCTTTAATAACGCTAGAAGCGGATACCCATTTGGTTCAAACTTTATTGACTTTCCAGGCGCCGACGCCGGCAGCCACTTAATCATCAAAGTACTTTCTCTGCTTTCCGGCAGTAGCTTTGCTGCAACAAATCTATTTTTCTTGTTTAGCTTCCCAACCGCTTTTCTATCTGCTTTCTGCGTAATCCGGATCTTTGGCGTCTCGCGAGCCCTTTCATTTGTGGCCGCCTTACTTTTCACATTCATGCCGTTCCACTTTCAGCGCATTTCACACCTCTTCTATACTTGGTATTTCGTCGCCCCTATATTTTTCTATCTGGCATTTTCTGTTTTTCGTTCATCAAGCAACCAAGCTTTAAATACCCAAAATAGAAGACCTTGGGTCAAGTACGCACTTTTTATTCTCGCACTGCTTGCGATTTCCTCTTTCGGCGTGTACTACACGCTATTTGGCGTGATTCTAATTTTATTGGCAGGCACACTCAACCTCATCAAAACCAGAAAGCTTCTTGGGCTCAAGCGCGCGCTATTTATAGCAACCATCCTCGCCAGTGGTGTATTACTAAATATAAGCCCAAATTTAATGGGTAAACATGAGCAGGGCGAAAACTCGGAAGTAGCAAAACGCTCACCCGTAGAATCAGAAATTTACGCTCTCAAATTAATGCAACTCATACTCCCGAGAGCTGACCATCGAATATCCTCCATTGGGCAATATACTCAATCTTATAACGCTGGCTCTCCGCTGATAAACGAAAACACTACGTCAACCTTGGGCGTTGTGGGGTCTCTTGGGTTGCTGGCGTGTTTTCTTTACGTCCTGATTTCTCTTTCCGGAACTAAAACAGATCACCGTTTAACCTTTTTGGCTGCATCTACACTTGTTTTGTTTTTGTTTGCCACTACTGGCGGCCTGGGTGCACTCTTCGCTTTTACAATTTCACCCTCGATAAGAGGATGGAACAGGGCTAGTATTTTCATTGCTTTTGGCTGTGTTCTTGCCTTCTTTTTGGCGCTTCAATTATTTTTAGAGAAATTTTCTTCTAAGATTCGCACCCACTCATTACTTGCGGCGGCAATTATACTTATCGTTGGTATGTATGACCAAACGGCATCTCCATGCAAAGAGTGTAGAACGCCGCAAAAATTGGCATATGACAACGATAGGAACTTCGTAGCCGATATTGAGCGCTCGTTACCTGAAGGTGCTGCCATTTACCAGTTACCTTATATGCCATTTCCGGAAACACCACCCTTAAATCGGCTAGCTGATTACCAATTGGCCACCGGCTTTGTTCATTCAAAAAACCTTCATTGGAGCTATGGTGGAATGAAGGGCCGGGATGGCGACATGTATTATCGCTCCCTTGCAAATGAGCCGATGGAAAAGCAATTAGAGGTCGTAAAGCGCCTGGGCTTCAATGGCATTTATATTGATCGTCGCGGTTACTCGGACAATGCAAATGCACTGATAACAACCCTAACTACGCTGCTTGGCGCTCCTCCACTTCTAAACAGCTCGAATGGTGAACTCGTATTCTTCAGAATATCCTCGACTGAAGATACCAACTTGGTTGGCCTGAGCGCTAAGCAAATAATGGAGAAATCGGGCTACTATGCAGACCATCTGGGTCCGCGGTACTCAGCCAACTTACAAGAAGGCATAGTTTTTACCCGGCCAGGTTGGCCAGCGTTTATTCAAAATGCTTCTGGCTTCTCATCGCCAGAGCCATGGGGGCGCTGGTCTGAAGGTAATGCCCGCCTGGTTTTTACCTCGCCCCTACCTCAAAAGTTCACGCTGATTTTGACTGCACAAGCCTTCGGTCCTAATGCTGATAAACCTGCCAAAGTATTAATTGGCACTCAAGAGTACGAAATTAATCTTGGGGGCGCTGCGTCAGAGGTTCGCGTACAAGTGGATCTAATGCGCCAAACGACTGATACAATTTCATTCATACCATCAAAGCCAATATCCCCTAGGGCACTTGGTATCAATAGCGACAATCGTAAACTTGGAATTGGTTTCGTTTCGCTTCGATTGGAGCTATAGAGACTCACCACAGTGCTCAAACCAAGAGATTCAACTCAACATATCGAATAGTTGGGACTCGTCACAAAAAAATGCCCTGGCCAAAAACCAGGGCATTTTTTATTTTAAAACCCGTACTGAGATACTCAAAGGCGAACGCGTGAAGTTCGAAAATACTGGGTTCAGTTCTTTGCAACAAACCGAACCCAGCCGCCGCCTTTAACTCTTCATCGCTCTCCTGCACTTTTCTTAGCTTGGATTAGCTCGTCGAGTTCAAAGAATATTCACGCGCACTGTGAGGCCGCCTTGTTTATCTTTGGTTGGGAACATTGTGGAGCAAGCAAAGCACGTTTGAGTTGTTCGGCACTCTGTTTCCACGTGAGCCATGGCATGTTTACTGAAGCAATGGTTGAGCCATCACGATAGTCCTGTAACCACCGAGTAATTGCATCGGCCAAGCTCTGAGCACTGTCGCCCTCGAAGAACGCCGCATGCTCGCCGGCGACCTCTCTGAACACCGGCAGAGCGCGCGCCAGAATCGGCAGCTTATGTTGCGCGGCCTCAATCAGCGGCAACCCGAAGCCTTCACCTTGCGAAGCGGCCAGCAAGCAAGACGTGGCTGCATAGACTTTTTCCAGGTACTCATCGCTGATACCTTCAAGCCAGAACAGATGCTTGTTTAATTGCGGGTGGTTGCGCAAGCTCGCGCACAACGCATCAACCATCCAGCCTTGTTTGCCCACAATGACCAAGTTGACCTGCTCACCTTGGGCCCAAAGCAAATCGAAGGCCTGAAGCGTTTGGGCATGCCCTTTGCGAGGCTCAATGGTGCCCACCGACAAGAAACTCGGTACGCTGCGCAGGCATTCAAGCACCTGATCGGCGCCTTCCGCCAAGCCGTTGGACGGCATCGAAGCGGCCAAATCAGCGCCTAGGTGGAACCAACTCGTCTGCAAGGGAGAGGGAGACAAACGCGGTGCGCCATGGGCGGCAACCCAGCGCTGCAGGTCTGCAGCCACCGATGCGGAGATACATAGCGCTGCATCGGCCTTGGAAATCTCGTACAGCCAATTGGCATGACCTTCCTTGGTGCCTGCAGGAAAGTGCTCCTCGAACAGGATCGGGATCAGGTCATAGATTACAAAAGAAGTCCTCACCCCACGCTCGCGCATACGGGAGAAGACCCCGCACTTGCCCGCCTCGACAATAAACGAACCGCAGAAGTCCAAGCCGAGGAACTGATCGCCAGGTTGCATATCCACAGGCTCATCAAGTAACCAACCGGTCGGGCAGCTCATCAACGAGAGCATGAAGTTGCGCGCATAGCGCCAATGCCAAACACCCCCGCTATCGCTCAGATAAACCGGCTCAAACAGATAACCAGTAGGCGGCGATTCAATCAGAGCCAGCAGCAACGCCCTGACCACACGCTGAATACCGGTGCGCAAATCAACCCGGATCATGGCAGAGACGTCAACATATATGCGACGTAAGCCAGCGGCTGGTGCCTGGTTGAGTGCAATAGCCTTCGCCACCGCAACTATATCCAAGCGATCGCTAAAATCAGTGACTACATGCCCCACCGCCGACGTTAACGCCTGGTAACGGCTGTGATCGAGATAATGAGCTTCAATACTTTCGAAATAGCGCTGGGCGCAAGATGCAGGCGCATGGTCGCTGTGTACGTATGTGGAAGCCAGTCTCCCTAAGCTAGCGCGTACCGCAGGCTCGCTGCGGAGCCGTTCCAGGGCTTGAGTCAATTGCGCGTCGCTGAAATCGTCTTCCAGCTTGATCAACACGTCATCCGGCAGATCAGCCATGGCGCCATTGGCATTGATGACCGTGGCCAGACCGTAATTGAGGCAATCAAGCACAGCCGCTGAAGTCTCGCCGCGCGACAGTTCACGCAACTGCACACCAACGTCTGCAGCGGCCAGGTACAGTTCATAGGTTTGAGCGTCAGTCCAACCTACAATGCTCACGCTAGAAGATTGTCGACGTTTCTTTAGGTGGCGTTCGATGTCTTCGCCATAGGCTGACGCCTCGTTCTGGCCAACGAAGAACAACTTGCAGCTGCGGTCCTGGCGAAGCAACGCGGAGTCTTCCCACGCGGCCAATAACCGGTGATTGAGCTTGGTTTTACCCATAAAGCCAAAGCTACACACCACGAAGTCATCGCTGCTCAAGCCCAGGGCTGCACGGGCGCGCTCGCGGTCCAGGTTCACGGCTGGCACACGCAGGAGCGGGATCGTCGAGCAACGCGCTCTCTCACCGTACCATTGGCGCGCCAACGACTCGGAGTAAGTCGAATGCACGATCACTCCCAGCGCCTGATTAAAGATCCCCAGGCTACCCGGGTACTTGGACAAGGTGCTATGCACCCCGTCCTGATGGAAATCAGCCACCGCCTTGTAACCATGCCCCTGATACAGCTCTTTGATCCATAGATCGGATTTTATCCCGTGAACCTGGCAATACCACTGAACATCGCTCAGATAGAAGTCGTGCAAGACGACAACCCCGGCAATCTCATCGAGCAACTTAAACATATAGGCGTGCATCGGGTTATTACCGAAGTGGTAAAGAACCCGTTGGTAGCGCGTGGCGTTCTGGCGGAACCATTCCACCGAACGTACCTGACAGTTGGCCTGGACCCAGGGATCATCAACCTGAAGGTGATCGGTCACCACATCGATGTCGTAAAAGCGACTCAACTCGGGCAACAACTCTGCGCTGTATCCGGCGATGCCACTTTTTTGCGGTGGTAGCGGCGACACATAAGCCAACTTCTGGCGCAAACCAGTGGTGCTGACATGCCCCTGTTGCAAGGAGCCTCGCGCCAATAACGCCAAGACAGCGCTGGCGTCCTTCCGCAATGACGCTTCGTCGAAACCGAGCACCGGGCTAGCCGACAGAGCATTGATCTGGGCGACAGGTAAGCCCAGCGCCTGGCTGACGTATTGAGGATCCAGCGGCGGTGTCACCATTACCCGTTCCGCGCGCCGGATCTGCTGAACCTGCCGAGCCCAATACAAGCCCTCAGCCATCACCTCGCCTGTATGGGACTTACCCAAAGACTCCAACACGACGACAGTGCGTATGGACTGCTCCAAGACGCCAACCGTTAAAATCAACTCATTATCAGCACTGTCAAACACATAGGGTAGCAACAGCAAGTCAGGCTTGAGATCGGCCAGAAACGCTTCGCGGATCAACTCAGCGGCTTTCGACCGGCCGTCGTTATCCGGATGATGCCGACTCACCGGGCCTGGTGCCGACCACACATGAATGTTTTCAGACGGCAGAACCCCATGAAACTTCGCACGAATCGCTTCGATGGTCCCATCAATCAGTCCACTGAGGGCCAAGATGACCTCATGTTCACCCGACTGAAGAGCTAACGCGCATGCCAATTTGGTGATATAGCATGATGAATCGTGCCGAGAGAGACGGGCTTGAGCGCCCTGCATATCTACTACAATACGCATCAGCGCAGATCCTTCTGTTCAATAGTCTTTTTCAGATCGTAATACACTTGGCGAGCACCCACCGACAGGCCTTCCAGGTGCTGCGGTACTTCACTGTTCGGCATTTCTTCGCGAGGGACAGATGCGTTGACCAATAGCCCGCGGTTATAGGCGAAACGCTTGAGGGTTTCATACAAACGGGGGAAACGTTTGAGAGTGTTATTGATACGCCGACGCAAAGCCGGATGCCCGAGGGTATGGCGCAGCCCCGAGAGCACGATTCGACGAACCCCGTTCTTGACCAACCGGGTAAATCCACTGATCACCCGGCGCACTGCTCTTGCGAACCAGCGCAACGGCGCAGTAAGGCGCCAGGACGTGCTGCTCATCATCGCCTGCACGCGACTGTTATCAGCGCAACTTTGTAGCCAGATTTCGTGAGCCTTGGTCAGTGCCTCATCGCGCTGCTGACGGGTCTGCTGCAACTCCGCATCCAGTTCGGCATGCTGGCGCTGTAACTCGGCTTCCAGTTCAACAATCCGGTGCGGCATCCTGGCTTCCAGTTCGGCACTCTGACGCTGCAACTCGGCTGCCTGCTCGACATTCTGGCGCTGCGATACGGCTTCCAGTTCGACACTCTGGCGCTGCAACTCAAGTGCTCGCTCGACACTCTGGCGCTGCAATTCGGCTGACAGTTCGACACTCTGACGCTGCAACTCAGCCGACAATTCAACACTCTGGCGCTGTAACTCGGCTGACACGTCGGCAACCTGATTCTGTATTTCCTGCATACGCTCAATTTGCTGCAGGCTAGTGTCTTCGAACGTTGCCCGGAAGCGACGCTCCATGTGTTGCTCATAACGCTCTGCCAAGGCCTCCAGACTCAAACCGTAGTTACGGGCAAAGTAAGGATCGAAAGCCGCCAACTGTTCGGCACCCGCGGCCTTCTGCGCAATAATCGCGTAATCCGGGCTCACCCCGCTCAACACTTCCATTAAGGTCAATTGCGGTACGTCATGCAGTTCAGGTGATTCCTGGAGACGGACCAATTTGGAGCGCGCGAACCCCGTGTACTCGGTTAAAAAGCTGAGTAACAAATGGGGAATGGGTTTTTCGTGCGTCGGGTCGAGGTAGAAATAATTAGTGCCGACCGCCAGGTTTTCCGGATTCGGCGTTTCCATGATCAACAGCCCCGCCGGCTTGAGCACTCGCAGCGCCTCACGGACTAATTGCTGCAAACTGGCAAACGGTATGTGTTCAATCAAATGGAACGCCGACACTACCACTTGACTCTCGTCGTCCAGCGCAGCCAGTGCAGCCAATGCGTCGCCATGTTCGGCAGGCAAGTCGAGTGCCTGGCATGCTTGCAACATGCCATCGTCGAAATCTATACCACGGGCCAGAAAGCCATGCGACTGGGTTAACTCCAGCCACTCGCCACGGCCACAACCCAAATCAAGCACCGGACACTGCGGGTACAAAGATTTGAGGGGATTGATAAAGGGCAGGTAGATCTCTTGACGCTCCCTGATCAAGTCGCGGCTACCACGATGGATATCTTCAAACGCCCGGTAAAAATTCGTACTCATCTGTTATTTTCCACTGTTGGCGGTAACCAGGCCAGGCCGACAAATTCCGTTTTAGCGACATTGACCACATTGAATACCAGTGCCAAGTCCTGCCACTCGAAGTTACAGGCAATATGATTCTCGGCGGTATGAAGCGCAACCGCCACCGAATACGAGCCCACTCCCAAATTGGCCTCAAAGCCGAAGCTGTATTGCATTGCTTGACCCGCCGCCAGACTTTCCAGCTTGCAGCCCAAGTGGTAAGTGTTAGTGCCAAAGATCGTCTGACCCAAACGATCTTTGAGCATGTAACCCGTTACTAACTCGGGAATATCGCTGTTGATCTGTACATCGATTTTCAAGCTGACACGTTCACCAACTTGTACGTACTCGATCGGCTCACCCAGGCTATTGTGCAGGCTTACCGAACGTATGCTTGCCTCGCCGGAGCCGGAGCGGGTTTGCACGCTGCCATCTTCGCGCTGGACAACTGTAACAGTGGAGTTTTCCTTGGCCGCGATAATAGCGTTGTAGTAATCCATTACCTCTTCCGGTGCGCCATCCTTGAGCACCGTACCGCGCTCGAGGAGGATTGCCCGACTGCATAACGACTGGATCGAACCTCGATCGTGGGACACGATCAACAACGTCGTGCCCTGACGCTGAAACTCGCGAATACGCTCAAAGCTTTTGTGCTGGAAGTAACTGTCACCCACTGCCAAGGCTTCATCGACGATCAGGATGTCCGGACGAAACGCTGTCGCCACGGCAAATGCCACGCGCATCTGCATACCGCTCGAGTAAGTGCGCACAGCTTGGTCGAAGTATTCGCCAATCTCGGCAAAGGCTTCTATTTCAGGCATGGCCTGACGGATCTGCTCAGTGCCAAAGCCCATCAAACCGGCGGCGTGATACACATTCTGGCGACCGGTCAAATCAGGTGTAAACCCCATGCCCAACTCGAGAATGGCAGCGATACGGCCGTTAACCTGAACGCTACCCTCCGTGGGTTGCAAGGTTCCTGTAATCATCTTCAGCAGCGTAGATTTTCCCGCACCGTTTTGGCCAACGATACCGATGGCTTCTCCCGGCCCTATGGAAAAGTTGATGTGCTTGAGCACCCAATGCTCTTCAGTGGGTTTGGTAGGAAGCCCAAACCAACGGCCAATGCGCTGAAACTCAGAGGCGTAGACGCGATAAGCCTTGCCCAGGTTACTTACGTTCAGCAGGCTCATAACACGTCCACCATTTCCGGTGCGGCGCGACGGAACATAAAAAGCCCCAATAGCATCAAGCCCAAGGCAATAACGGCGGTTACTGCAACTTGCTGGATATCGGGGGTTTTGGCGTAGACCAAAATGTCATGGTAAGCGCTGACGATAGGGAACATGGGATTCATGTCCATGTAGTTTCTGAAATCTTCAGGAATAATATTGACCGGGTAAACCACAGGGGTGAACCAGAACCAGACTTGCAGCAGGATGGGTACTACTTGACCTACATCTCGAACGAAGACGTTCAGAACGCCGAGAATCAAGCCGATGCCCACAGCCAGAGCAGTGACGATAACCGTCAACGGGATGAGCCATAGCATTTGAAGGTGCGGCCATTGACCTAACAGCGCAAACACCACCAACAGCGCAACAAACAGCAACAGGTAATTGAGCAGGCTCGATCCCACGACAATAACAGGCAGGGTAATACGCGGAAAGCGCATCTTTTTCATGAGGTTGCCTTGGTCGATGAACAAGGACAGGCAACGCCCGATGATCTCCGAAAACAGGCTCCATGCCAGCATGCCTGCCATCAGGTAGAGGGCGTAAGCGTACTTGTTATCAATCCCGGGCAGCTTTGCTGCCAACACATTGGAGAGCACCAGTGCATAAATGGCGACTTGAGCCAGTGGATTGATGATCATCCACAAGCCACCTAAACGACTACGAGCGAAACGGGCAGAAAATTCATTATGGATTGATGAAAAAACGAAGCCCCGATAATCCCAAAGGCTTTTGAACAACTCCAACATTCCTGACTCCTGTTGAAAGTGAAGCCAAGTTACTTCACTCCTTGCATTAGACTTAAGATCACCAATTCCATGGCGAATTTCTTTGAGGTTCTGTAGCGCCTCCGTTGAAGCAGGCGGGAACTTCACCGGAGGCCGGATCGAGAAGCAGTTTCCGGGCCCCACCTTATCCCTGGATCAAACCGGCTATTTCCGCTACATGGCGCACAACCAGCTCTTCATCGGCACGACTCTCCACATTCAACCGTAGCAATGGTTCCGTATTGGAACCCCGCAGGCTGAAGCGCCAATCGCCAAACTCAAGGCTGATCCCGTCTGTTTCATCGATGACCGGGTTGCGCGGCAGATAGTGTTCACGCACCTTGCTTAAGGTCTCGTTCACATCTGCCACACGATAGTTAATTTCGCCACTGCAAGGAAACGCCTGGATTCGTTTCGCGACCAACTGGGCAAGCGTTTCTCCCGTTTCGCAAATCAACGCCGCTACCAACAACCACGGAATCATGCCGCTGTCGCAATAGGCAAAATCCCTGAAGTAGTGGTGAGCGCTCATCTCCCCACCATACACAGCGTCTTCCTCGCGCATGCGCTCCTTGATGAACGCGTGCCCGGTTTTGCTCTGAACGGCAATACCACCCGCCTGCTCGACCTGTTCGATGGTGTTCCAAGTGAGACGCGGGTCGTGGATGATCTTGCTGCCCGGGTGTTGTTTGAGCAGCATTTCGGCCAGCAGGCCAACTAAGTAATAGCCTTCGATGAACCGACCGTCGGCATCGAAGAAGAAGCATCGATCGAAGTCACCATCCCAGGCCAGCCCCATATCGCACTGATTGGCCAGTAGCGCCTGACGAGTCAGTTCGCGATTCTCGGGCAGCAGCGGATTGGGTACGCCGTTCGGAAAGTGACCATCAGGCAATTCGTTGATGAAAACCCACTGCAGTGGCAACCGCGCAGCAAGCGCTTGCAGCACGGGGCCGGCAGCACCGTTTCCCGGGTCAGCGAGGATCTTGAGGGGTTTCAAGGCGCTGACGTCGACGTAGGTGAGCAAATGGTCGATGTAAGCAGTCTTGTCGAACGCTTGGCGAACCGTGCCTTTTTCTGCCGCGACGGTGCCCAGATCACCCTGATCGACACGCAGACGGATGGCGTCGAGGCCAGTGTCGCCACTGATCGGGCGAGATTGCGCCTTGACCAGTTTCATGCCGTTGTAACCTTTGGGGTTGTGACTGGCGGTAATCATCACGCCGCCGTCGACCTTGTAGTGACTGGTGGCGAAGTAGACCTCCTCAGTGCCGCAAAGTCCGATGTCGATCACGTCGGCCCCCGCCTCAGTGATGCCGCGCATCAGCGCTGCCGCCAGGGGTGGGCTTTCGAGCCTCATATCCTGGCCAACCACGAAGGTTTTCCCTTGCAATTCGGCCACGAGTGCTCGCCCTATGCGATAGGCGATATCTTCGTTGAGTTGAGCGGGAACTTGGCCACGAATGTCATAGGCCTTGAAGCATTGCGTCACGATAGGAGGATACATACTGCTCACTAACTGAAAAGTCCGAAGCCGCCCGGAGGCGGCAACGGCAAGAATGGTTCGCCAAGGCTGGATGCCGCCGGCGCGCAGACCCGTAAGACGGGGAGCTCGTTCGGGCTCAGTATCG
Source organism: Pseudomonas sp. GL-RE-29 (assembly GCF_019947275.1). Classification (NCBI taxonomy): domain Bacteria; kingdom Pseudomonadati; phylum Pseudomonadota; class Gammaproteobacteria; order Pseudomonadales; family Pseudomonadaceae; genus Pseudomonas; species Pseudomonas sp. GL-RE-29. The sequence goes on along the minus strand of NZ_JAGYGD010000016.1, from coordinate 48,612 downwards.
TTACTTATCGACGCGCCCGTAATTGTCTTCGAAACGCACGATGTCATCCTCACCCAGATAGTCACCGCTCTGCACTTCGATCAGCACCAGATCGATAACACCCGGATTCATCAAACGGTGCTGGTGACCAGCGCGAATAAATGTCGACTCGTTGGTATTCAACATCAGCTCCCTCTGATCGTTGACGACCACCGCCATCCCGCTGACAACGATCCAGTGTTCGCTTCTGTGGTGATGCATTTGCAAGGACAGAGAGGCCTTCGGTTTCACCACAATGCGCTTGATCTTGAAGCGCTCACCATTTTCCAGTGTTGTGTAGGTGCCCCAAGGGCGATGCACCGTTCGGTGGAGCAAATGAACTGTATGACTGCAGGCCTTGAGCTGATTGACGATATGTTTTACGTCTTGAGCGTGATCTTTGTGAGCAATCATCACCGCATCCGGGGTGTCGATCACCAGCAAGTCTTCGACTCCCACCAAGGCAGTGAGTCGGCCCTCGCTGTTTACGTAGTTGTTGCGTGACGCATGGGACAGCACTTCACCTTCAAAGCGGTTGCCGTTCTCGTCAGGCTCGGTCAGCTCACTAACGGCATTCCAGGAACCGATGTCGCTCCAGCCGATGTCACAGGGAACCGTCGCTACTTTGGCGGAACGTTCCATCAACGCGTAATCGATGGAAATGTCTGGTACCTCAGCGAATGCATCAGCATCGAGTGCAAGGCAACGGTACTTGGCAGAAGAAGTTAGACGCGACTTTTCAATCGTACGGCTGACGGCTTCTACTACGTCCGGTGCATGTTGACGAAGCTCTTCGAGGACAGTGCCCACCCGGAAACAGAACATTCCGGAGTTCCAGTAGTAGTTGCCTGCGCTAACGTACGATTGAGCAGTATCAAGATTGGGCTTTTCGACAAAGCGCGCTACTTTCAGACCGCCCTTCAGTGGAGCAGATTTTTGCGCTTCAATGTAGCCAAAACCAGTTTCAGGATATGTAGGCTGGATCCCGAAGGTTACCAGCCAGCCGTCGGCGGCAAGTGTCATGGCACTGGATACGGCGTCTGCAAAGGCTTTTTCGTCTTTGATCAGATGGTCTGCGGCCAGAACCAGCATCTGGGCGTCGGGGCCATGCGTGGACTCCAGCTGAAGCGCGGCGGCAGCCACGGCCGCCGCGGTGTTGCGGCCAAAAGGCTCAAGAATGAAGCCTTGAGCGTGCTTCGCTGCATTGACCGCACTGTACTCGTCTTCTGTCTTGAACAGGAGTTCCCGATTGGTCACTGTGAGAACTTCGACAACGCCTTCCAGGCGGGACGCCCGAAGGAATGTTTTCTGGATTAGATTCTGGCCGTCTGGTAGCTCCATGAACGGCTTTGGATGGGCTTCTCGAGAAACAGGCCACAACCGGCTGCCCACTCCGCCAGACAAAATTACGGGAATCAGTTCCATGCTCTAAATCCTTAATCCCCCTTCTGGCAAATACATCCAGGAAGTGGGGCTGAGTTATTTTTCCGGTCATTCCTGCATCATCTTGATGCAAATTCTTCTTGAAGCTGCGCGCATGATGACGGCTCAGCTTCGATCCAGGCCTTCTAGCTTGATGCCTGACATCGCTCTAATTAGCCTGCTTCAGAATTCATCCGACGCCCTGCCTTTAACACTGTGTATTGGAGGCAATCTAGACAATGCTGTCTCCTTTGGAAAGGAAAAGCGGATCATTGGAGGTTTGAAATGCAATGCGGAGCAGGATCAGATAATTCTACCGACCATTCTACCGCTAGCACCGGTAATAGATAACGGGGGCGGAAGGCCGCAGATAAAAAAAAACGTTAAAAAACAAACAAGTGTTTAATTAAACGCCATCAAAATAACATCAACCATCCGCAGCGATCAATTCTCAGCGGCCAGGTGCATCCAAAAGCTTCTTCAAGTACTGCCCATACCCAGTCTTTCCAAGTCTTTCTGCCTGAGCGGACAACTGAGCTGTAGAAATCCACCCGCTGTTGTAAGCGATCTCTTCAAGGCACGCGACTTTAAATCCCTGACGTTTCTCGATGGTGTGTACGAAATGGCTAGCCTCAAGCAGCGACTCGTGAGTACCAGTGTCCAACCAAGCGAAGCCACGACCAAGGATTTCGACGCTCAGCTCATTCCCTTCAAGATAGGCGCGGTTAATATCTGTAATTTCCAGCTCGCCGCGCGCGGACGGTTTGATGCCCTTGGCGATCTCTACAACCTTATTGTCGTAGAAGTAAAGGCCGGTCACCACGTAGTTGGATTTGGGTTTCTGCGGTTTCTCTTCAATACTCAGCGCCCGACCGGCAGCATCGAATTCCACCACGCCGAAGCGCTCAGGGTCAGAAACGTGATATCCGAAAACTGTAGCTCCCTGCTTTTGAATGCTGGCGGAACGCAGGTTTTCCGAAAAACTTTGACCATAAAAAATGTTGTCGCCCAGGATCAGACAGCAAGGATCGTCGCCGATGAACTCTTCACCAATGATGAATGCTTGCGCGAGACCATCAGGGCTAGGCTGCTCGGCATAAGTCAGCTTAATACCGTACAAGCTGCCGTCTCCAAGCAGCTTGCGAAAACACGGTAAATCTTCGGGAGTGGAAATGATCAGGATCTCTCGCATCCCCGCAAGCATCAGCACCGACAATGGATAAAAGATCATCGGCTTGTCGTATATCGGTAGCATCTGCTTGGATACGCCAAGGGTCAACGGATGCAGTCGGGTGCCTGAACCACCGGCGAGAATGATGCCTTTACGATTTTTTGTGGTCATTTATTCAGGACTTCCCTAAGCATTCGAGTTACGCCACTTTGCCAATCCGGCAAGTGTAGATAAAAATTTTCGCATAGCTTGCGAGTATTCAAACGAGAGTTCAAAGGACGGCGCGCGGGCGTGGGATACGCTGATGTTTCGATCGGGTTGATCGCCGTTACAGCAAGGGACTCGCCATGAGCCCGGGCGAATTCGATCACATGGGTAGCGTAGCCATGCCAAGACACCTCGCCACTGGCAGCCAGGTTATAAATTCCTGACAACTCGGTGCGCCTCATGACTTGCGCAATAGCGAGCGCTGTCACATCAGCGATCAAGTCCGCCCCGGTCGGCGCGCCGATCTGATCAGCGATTACGCTCAGCGTTTCTCGTTCCTTGGCTAAACGCAGCATGGTCTTGGCGAAATTGTTACCGCGCGCTGCGTAAACCCAGCTCGTGCGGAAGATCAAATGCTTGCAGCCCGACGCGATAATTGCCTGCTCGCCCAAGAGCTTACTGGCGCCGTAGTGATTCACCGGAGCGACTGCATCTGCCTCTTGCCATGGCGTTGATCCCTGGCCACTGAAGACATAGTCGGTCGAATAGTGAATCAGCCAGGCATCCAACGAAGCAGCTTCCTCGGCCATTACTCGAGTTGCCTGACCATTCACACGATCGGCCAGTTCAGGCTCGGACTCCGCCTTATCGACGGAGGTATAGGCCGCAGCATTGACGATTACGTCAGGTGCGACTTGACGGATAGTTGCGCGCAGCGCTTCTAAATCAGTCAGATCGCCGCATAAGCCATTAGCTGAATTCCGATCCAGGGCAATCAACTCACCCAGTGGAGCCAAAGAGCGCTGAAGCTCCCACCCCACCTGTCCATTTTTTCCAAGCAGGAGGATTTTCATGCCTTGCCCGAGCGATCCGCGTAGTTCTTGTCGATCCATTGCTGGTAGCTGCCACTCTTCACGTGAGCCACCCATTCAGTATTGTTGAGGTACCATTCAACAGTCTTGCGGATACCGGTTTCAAAGGTTTCTTCCGGCACCCAACCCAGCTCACTCTGGATTTTTCTCGCATCAATCGCGTAGCGCTGATCATGGCCTGGCCGGTCTTGAACGTATGTAATCAAGCTGGAGTGGGGTCGGTGAGGTGAGCCCGGTCGCAGTTCATCAAGTAACGCACACAGGGTATGCACTACTTCAATGTTTTGCTTTTCGTTATGACCGCCGATGTTGTACGTCTCGCCGATAACACCCTTTGTCACCACCTTGTATAACGCACGAGCGTGATCTTCGACATAGAGCCAATCACGAACCTGATTTCCCTTGCCATATACCGGTAGTGATTTGCCTTCCAGCGCATTGAGAATAATCAGTGGAATCAACTTCTCTGGGAAATGGCATGGCCCATAATTGTTCGAGCAGTTGGTGACCAGGGTCGGCAACCCGTAAGTACGAGTCCAAGCACGGACCAGGTGATCTGAGCTGGCTTTACTTGCCGAGTACGGTGAGCTCGGCTGATACGGCGTTGTCTCGGTGAAGAGATCTTCGGGCCCCTCGAGGTCTCCGTAAACTTCGTCAGTCGAAATATGATGGAAGCGGAAGTTGGATTTACGCGCATCGTCCATCGCAGCCCAGTAATGGCGCGCAGCCTCCAGCAAGGTATAGGTACCGATGATGTTGGTCTGGATGAATTCAGATGGCCCGGAGATCGAGCGATCAACATGAGACTCTGCGGCCAGATGCATGATCGCGTCCGGTTGATGCTCACTCAGAACACGGTCTATCTGGTTGCGGTCGCAGATATCCACACGCTCGAATACATAGCGCGAGCTCCGGCTAACTTCGGCCAGTGACTCGAGATTTCCCGCATAAGTAAGCTTATCGACGTTAACGACAGAATCATCAGTGCTGGAGATGATATGACGAATGACTGCCGAGCCAATGAATCCCGCACCACCGGTTACCAGAATTTTCACGCGAATTCATACCCTTGAGGTGCTGACAGGGCCGCCAACCGAGCACTGCCTAATCCATGAATACAATAGTCTGCCAGACTGATCCGTCTCGATGTGGGAATTTGCCACTATCGAACGACGGCCGCAGTTTACAGCTAAATGAACGTTTTACTAATGGATAGAGAAAGCCGATGGCGCAAATTTGATATTCGTCTCGTACCCGACACCTCAGACGAGACGCTTGCGTGAAACCCTGGACGAGCGCCCCAGAAACCAGCCAAGTATCGGCCCGATCACCATACCGATCAATAGCGCGAGAACCATCACCAGAGAGACTGGCAATTGCGGCCCGGCCCAACCGAGAAACAACAGAGAAACCGATTGTTGATTTTCGAGAACGAACGCGAGAATCGCCAGTACCAGTACAAGCACGAAGACCCCAAGAAGCACTCGCTTGAGATTACGCATGAGCTACACCTTGATGATCGGCGATAGTCAAAGCCCTTCCTCCTCATCCTCGTTCACACGATCACGCAATTCTTTACCCGGCTTAAAGTGCGGTACGAACTTACCGTCGAGGCTGACGGACTGGCCGGTTTTTGGATTGCGACCTACGCGCGGCGCGCGGTAGTGCAAGGAGAAGCTGCCGAACCCACGAATCTCGATGCGATCACCGGTGGCCAGGCATTGGGACATTTGTTCGAGCATGGTCTTGATGGCCAGCTCCACATCCTTGGATGAGAGCAGCCCTTGATGGGTGACAATTCGTTCGATCAACTCCGACTTCGTCATATTTTTCCCTTCTTTTTCAAGCAGCTAGATCAGCGCTTCAAAGGTTTTAGCACGCCCGGATGATTTTGAACAGTCCGAGTTTTGACATCCTTCCACCCGTTAGGAAATGCCCTGTTCCAGGGCGCAGGAAGACATTCGCCAACACTCATCTCTTACCTACAAATAACCACCATCGTGCGCGTCAGATAGCCTGCCGGATTGAAACCAAAGGGAAATTCATCCTCATCTTTGGCATCATCAGACCTTGCTACGACCTTGTACCCGGACGCCTTACATTCCTTGGCTGCTCGCTTCTGGCACTTCTCCCACCCAGAGCCAATTCCTGAACAATCGATTTCAATACCACTGACACCACGCACCGCATGGGTCTTGGCATTAGTGCCACAACCCGCCAATGTCAGTATTGCTAAAGCGACAATGAGCTTGTTCATTCACCTCCTTATGCCAGGCACCCTGCCCAACCACCACTCACTTCAGATCTAAGACTAGCTACAAATAAACGATTGATCCGATTAAAGAAAGAGACAGCCTGGCGAAGCCTTTGGTTTCATCGGACAAGCACTGACGCTCGAACCACGCCTCCATCCCACTAAATTCCAGGCACAAAAAAGGGCGACCGAAGTCGCCCTTTTTCTATGGTCCGACAGAACTTAGTTCTGTTTTTCCATTTGTGCACGCAACAGGTCGCCCAGAGTGGTAGGACCAGCAGCGATGTCAGCAGCAGGCTTGTCTTTCAAGCTCTGGATTGCTTCTTTCTCTTCAGCATCGTCTTTCGACTTGATGGAGAGCTGGATTACACGGCTCTTGCGGTCAACGCTGATGATCTTGGCTTCTACTTCCTGGCCTTCTTTCAGAACGTTGCGCGCGTCTTCAACGCGGTCACGGCTGATTTCGGAGGCTTTCAGAGTCGCTTCGATATCGTCGGCCAGAGTGATGATGGCGCCTTTAGCGTCAACTTCTTTCACGATGCCTTTAACGATTGCGCCTTTGTCGTTCTCTTGAACGTACTCGGAGAACGGATCGCTTTCCAGTTGCTTGATACCCAGGGAGATGCGCTCGCGCTCTGGGTCAACCGACAGGATAACGGTGTCCAGCTCGTCGCCCTTCTTGAAGCGGCGTACGGCTTCTTCGCCCACTTCGTTCCAGGAGATGTCGGACAGGTGAACCAGACCGTCGATGCCGCCGTCCAGACCAATGAAGATACCGAAATCGGTGATCGACTTGATGGTGCCGGAGATTTTATCGCCCTTGTTGAACTGGCCAGAGAAATCTTCCCATGGGTTAGATTTGCACTGCTTGATGCCGAGGGAGATACGACGACGCTCTTCGTCGATGTCCAGAACCATAACTTCCACTTCGTCGCCGACTTGTACGACTTTCGAAGGGTGGATGTTCTTGTTGGTCCAGTCCATTTCGGAAACGTGTACCAGACCTTCAACGCCTTCTTCCAGCTCAGCGAAGCAGCCGTAGTCGGTCAGGTTGGTTACACGTGCGGTAACGCGAGTGCTTTCTGGGTAACGGGCTTTGATAGCAACCCATGGATCTTCGCCCAGTTGCTTCAGGCCCAGGGAAACACGATTGCGCTCGCGATCGTACTTCAGAACCTTGACATCGATCTCGTCGCCAACGTTGACGATTTCGGAAGGATGCTTGATACGCTTCCAGGCCATGTCGGTAATGTGCAGCAGGCCATCGACGCCACCCAGATCGACGAATGCGCCGTAATCGGTGAGGTTCTTGACGATACCTTTGACTTGTTGGCCTTCCTGCAGGGATTCCAGCAGAGCTTCGCGCTCGGCGGAGTTCTCGGCTTCCAGGACGCTACGACGGGAAACGACAACGTTGTTGCGCTTCTGGTCCAGCTTGATGACCTTGAATTCCAGCTCTTTGCCTTCCAGGTGCGTGGTGTCGCGCACTGGACGGACGTCAACCAGAGAACCTGGCAGGAACGCACGGATGCCGTTAACGTCGACAGTGAAGCCGCCTTTAACCTTACCGTTGATAACGCCCTTGACCACTTCTTCGGCTGCGAAGGCAGCTTCCAGAACAATCCAGCATTCAGCGCGCTTGGCTTTTTCACGGGACAGCTTGGTTTCGCCAAAGCCGTCTTCTACCGAGTCCAGAGCAACGTGAACTTCGTCACCGACATTGATAGTCAGATCGCCAGCGTCGTTGTAGAACTGCTCAAGCGGGATGAGTGCTTCAGACTTCAGGCCAGCGTGAACGGTTACCCAGCGAGCTTGGTAATCGATATCAACGATAACACCGGTGATGATGGAGCCTGCCTGAAGATTCAGGGTTTTTAGGCTTTCTTCAAAGAGTTCCGCAAAGCTTTCGCTCATTTTAATTCCTGTTGATGAGGGCGAAGAATACGCCCATCTCCACACCCCAGACGGTGTGGGTTAGTTTCATTTAGAAGAAGCACCCCAGGACTATGACTGGTCCCCTGCGGCCTTCTTGGTCACCCGGCGATATCGCGAATGGCGATCTCGCTCATGATGCGTTCCAACACCTGGTCGATGGACAATTCCGTGGAATCCAGCTGAATGGCGTCAGCCGCCGGCTTGAGCGGGGCTACCGCTCGCTGGGTGTCACGCTCATCGCGTGCACGTATCTCATCTAGCAGACTCGACAGACTAACACCATCGACTTTGCCCTTCAACTGCAAGTATCGACGGCGCGCACGCTCCTCGGCACTGGCAGTGAGGAAAATCTTCAGCGGCGCATCCGGAAAAACCACCGTACCCATGTCACGACCATCGGCTACCAGGCCCGGCGCTTCCTGGAACGCACGCTGGCGTTGCAGCAGCGCCTCGCGCACGGCGGGCAATGCAGCCACTTGGGAAGCGCCGGAGCCGACGCTTTCCGTACGGATGACATCGCTGACTTCGTCACCTTCCAGAATGATGCGTTGCAGCTGACCTTCGGTCGCCGCAATGAATTGCACATCCAGATGAGCGGCAAGTTTTTTCAGCAGCTCTTCATTGGTCAGGTCGACGCCATGGTTATGCGCAGCGAAAGCCAGCAAACGGTACAGCGCACCGGAATCCAGCAGATTCCAGCCAAGGCGCTTGGCCAGAATTCCGGCGACGGTGCCCTTACCGGAGCCGCTTGGCCCATCAATGGTGATGACCGGTGCAATGTTTTTCACGACTGAGCCTCTTGGGCGACGCGGATGCCGACCTGCGCGCACAGCGCGAGGAAGTTGGGGAACGACGTCGCGACGTTGGCGCAATCATGGATGCGGATCGGCGCAGTGGCGCGCAGCGAGGCAACACTGAAGGCCATGGAGATCCGGTGATCGCCGTGGCCGTGCACTTCGCCGCCACCGATCTGGCCGCCATCAATAATGATGCCGTCCGGTGTCGGTTCGCATTTGACGCCCAGCGCCAGCAAGCCATCAGCCATGACCTGAATACGGTCCGACTCTTTTACCCGCAGCTCTTCTGCGCCGCGCAGCACGGTACGCCCTTCGGCGCAGGCAGCGGCGACGAACAGCACCGGGAACTCGTCGATGGCCAGTGGAACCAGCTCCTCGGGAATCTCGATACCTTTGAGTTTAGCTGCACGTACGCGCAGGTCCGCTACCGGCTCGCCGCCCACTTCACGCTGGTTTTCCAGAGTGATGTCGGCACCCATCAGGCGCAGGATGTCGATCACGCCAGTACGGGTCGGGTTGATGCCGACGTGTTCAAGCACCAGCTCGGAGCCTTCAGCGATCGAAGCCGCCACCAGGAAGAACGCCGACGACGAGATATCGCCCGGTACTTCAATGTGGGTCGCGGTCAGCTTGCTGCCGGACTCGACGGATGCAGTTGCGCCATTGACGGTAACCGGGTAGCCGAAGCCGCGCAGCATGCGTTCGGTGTGGTCACGGGTCGGCGCAGGTTCGGTGACGGTGGTCTTGCCTTCGGCATACAGACCCGCCAGCAACAGGCAGGATTTAACCTGGGCACTGGCCATCGGCATGGTGTAAGTCAGGCCTTTGAGCTTGTTGCCACCGCGGATGACCATCGGTGGACGGCCTTCGGCGGCGGTTTCGATCACGGCGCCCATTTCACGCAGTGGATTGGCCACGCGATTCATCGGGCGCTTGGACAGCGAAGCGTCACCGGTCAGGGTGCTGTCGAAGTTCTGCGCAGCCAGCAGGCCGGACAGCAGACGCATCGAAGTACCGGAGTTGCCCAGATAGATCGGACCCGGCGCAGGCTTCAGACCATGCAGGCCGACGCCGTGAATGGTCACGCGACCATGGTGCGGACCTTCGATCACAACGCCCATGTCACGAAAGGCTTGCAAGGTCGCCAGGGCATCTTCGCCCTCGAGGAAACCTTCCACTTCGGTAACGCCTTCAGCCAGGGAGCCGAGCATGATCGAACGGTGGGAAATCGATTTGTCACCTGGTACGCGAATCCGACCGGACAGGCGGCCACCAGGTTGAGCCAGGAAAATCAGATCGTTGGAATTCATAGCGTCCACATAGGCCCGACGGGCCAGGATTTTACTGAAATGCTCGCGGGCAACCCGGGCGCGAGTGAAAACGCCCAACAATTGGTGCCCATCCCCTGCATCGACCGCGTCGCGCAAGGCGTCGAGGTCGCTGCGAAATGTATCGAGTGTGCGCAGGACAGCTTCGCGGTTGGCGAGGAAGATGTCGTGCCACATGACCGGGTCGCTTCCAGCGATTCTTGTGAAATCGCGGAAACCGCCCGCAGCGTAACGGAAGATCTCAAGATTTTCATTGCGCTTGGCCAACGAGTCGACCAAACCGAATGCCAGCAAGTGCGGCAGATGGCTCGTCGCCGCCAGCACTTCGTCGTGACGTTCGACCTGCATGTGCTCGACATCGGCGCCCAATTCACACCACAACCGGTCGACCACTGCCAAGGCTGCCGGATCGGTTTGATCCAGTGGCGTCAAAATCACTTTATGGCGACGGAACAGTTCGGCATTGGAGGCTTCCACCCCGCTCTGCTCGGAACCGGCAATCGGGTGACCCGGCACGAAACGTGGCGGCATGCCGCCAAACGCTTCGGTGGCCGCGCGCACCACGTTGCCCTTGGCGCTGCCGACGTCGGTCAAAATCGCCTGCCCAAGATCCATGCCGGCCAATCGACCCAGCATTTTTTCCATGGCAAGGATCGGGATAGCGAGCTGAATCACGTCGGCACCCTGGCAAGCTGCCGCCAGGTCTTCTTCGCAGCGATCCACTACACCCAATTCAACTGCCAGTTTGCGCGACTGCGGATCGAGATCAACGCCGACCACTTCGCGGCACAAGCCACTTTCACGCAAACCCTTGGCGAACGAACCACCGATCAACCCCAGACCAACCACCACCAGGCGCCCGATCATAGGTTCAGCAGATTGCAGTGCAGTGACATCAACCACGAGCCAGAACCTTGGTCAGCGCCTCAAGGAAGCGACTGTTTTCCGCGGGCAAACCGATGGTGATACGCAGATGGTTCGGCATGCCGTAGTTGGCCACCGGACGCACGATCACGCCTTCGCGCAGCAAGCCCTGGAACACCGGAGCCGCAACCTGACCGAGATCGACGCAGATAAAGTTGCCTTTGGAAGGAATCCAGATCAGCCCCAGCTCGCGGAAACCCGCTTCCAGTTGCTGCATGCCCGCCTCGTTCAGGCGACGGCTTTCCGCCAGGTAATCGGCGTCTTGCAACGCAGCGCAAGCAGCGGCCAAGGCCAGGCTGTTGACGTTGAACGGTTGACGCACGCGGTTCAGCACATCAGCGACTACTGCGGTGGACAAGCCGTAACCGACCCGCAACGCCGCCAAGCCATAGGCCTTGGAGAACGTGCGCGATACCAGCAGGTTCGGATAAGCCGCGAGGAAATCCAGACCATCCGGCAGGTCGCTGCCTTCGGCGTATTCGATGTAGGCCTCGTCCAGCACGACCAGCACGTGTTCCGGCACGTCCTGGAGGAATTCGTCCAGCGCCTCGGTATCGAACCAGGTCCCGGTCGGGTTGTTCGGGTTGGCGATGAACACCACGCGGGTGTCGGCATCGATCGCCGCCAGCATGGCTGGCAGGTCGTGACCCCAGTTCTTCGCCGGAATCACTTTTGCCGTGGCGCCAACGGCCTGGGTCACGATCGGATAGACCGCAAACGCATGCTCACTGAACACCGCATTCAAGCCTGGAGCCAGGTACGCGCGGGCAACCAGCTCCAGAATGTCGTTGGAGCCATTGCCCAGCGTCACCTGATTCAGCTCGACGCGGCATTGCTCAGCCAACAGGGACTTGAGCGCAAAGCCGTTGCCGTCCGGATAACGGGTCAGCTCGGCCAATGCATCGCGGATGGCTGCCAGCGCCTTGGGGCTGGCGCCCAGCGGGTTTTCGTTGCTCGCCAGCTTGACGATGCTGGCCGGATCGAGATTCAGCTCACGCGCCAGTTCGTCCACGGGTTTGCCCGGAACATAAGGCGAAAGTTGTTGCACGCCCGGCTGTGCCAGGGCGAGGAAATTGCCACTCATTTGCTACCGCCCCTTAGAGAACTGCTTTCGGGTAGGAACCCAGCACTTTGAGTGCTACTGCTTCCTGACTGATCTTTTCCAGCACACCTTTTACCAGCGGATCGCGGTGGTGGCCGACAAAGTCGATGAAGAACACGTAGGTCCATTTGCCGCTGCGCGACGGACGGGTCTCGATGCGCGTCAGATCGATGCCGTTATCATGGAACGGCACCAGCAACTCGTGAAGTGCACCGGGCTTGTTGCTCATGGAGACAATGATCGAAGTCTTGTCGTCGCCGGTCGGCGGTACTTCCTGGTTGCCGATCATGAGGAAGCGCGTGGAGTTGTCCGGGCGATCCTCGATCTTCTCGGCCAGTCGGGTCAGGCCATACAGGCCGGCCGCCATGTCGCCGGCAATCGCCGCCGAGTTCCACTCGCCTTTTACCCGCTTGGCCGCTTCGGCGTTGCTGGAAACCGCCACGCGCTCGACGTTCGGGTAATGGGCGTCCAGCCACTTGCGGCACTGGGCCAGGGACTGGGCGTGGGAATAGATGCGGCTGATGCTGTCGGTCTTGGTGTTTTCACCGACCAACAGGTGATGGTGGATACGCAGCTCGACTTCACCGCAGATCACCATGTCGTGTTCGAGGAAGCTGTCGAGGGTGTGGTTGACCGCGCCTTCGGTGGAGTTCTCCACCGGAACCACGCCAAAGTTCACTGCACCCGCCGCCACTTCACGGAACACTTCATCGATCGCCGCCATCGGCTTGCTGATCACGGCGTGGCCGAAGTGCTTCATGGCCGCCGCTTGCGTGAACGTACCCTCAGGACCGAGGTACGCCACTTTCAGCGGCTGCTCAAGGGCGAGGCACGAGGACATGATTTCACGAAACAGCCGCGCCATCTCTTCGTTGCCCAGCGGCCCCTGATTGCGCTCCATGACACGCTTGAGCACCTGAGCTTCACGCTCAGGACGATAGAACACCGGCACTTCGCCTTCGGCCAGCGAAGCCATCTTTACTCGCGCGACTTCCTGGGCGCAACGCGCACGCTCACTGATCAGCTCAAGGACTTTAGTGTCCAGAGCATCAATGCGAACGCGCAGTGCCTTGAGTTCTTGCTCAGACATTAGCCGTGTTCCTTCTCGAACTCTGCCATGTACGAGATCAGTGCGTTGACCGCAACGATGTCGACGGCGTTATAGATGGAGGCGCGCATGCCGCCCACGGAACGGTGACCCTTGAGGTTCAGCAGGCCGCGCTCGTCGGCGCCCGCCAGGAACGGCTTGTCCAGACGATCGTCAGCGAGACGGAACGGCACGTTCATCCACGAGCGGTCCGACTTGTTGATCGGGTTGCTGTAGAGGCCGCTGGCGTCGATGAAATCGTACAGTGTGCGCTGCTTCACTTCATTGAGCTTGCCAATGGCTTCGACACCGCCCTGCTCTTTCAGCCACTCGAACACCAGGCCGGACAGGTACCAGGCCAGGGTTGGCGGCGTGTTGTACATCGAGCCGTTATCGGCCGCGACTTTGTAGTTGAGCATGGTCGGGCACAGGGAACGGGCGTGACCCAGAAGGTCTTCGCGGACGATGTTGACCACGATGCCGCTCGGGCCGATGTTCTTCTGGGCGCCGGCGTAAATCATGCCGAAACGCGAGACATCCACTGGGCGCGAGAGAATGTCCGAGGACATGTCAGCCACCAGCGGCACATCACCGGTTTCCGGGATCCACTGGAATTCCAGGCCGCCGATGGTTTCGTTCGGCGCGTAGTGAACGTAGGCCGCGTCTTTCGACAGCTTCCATTCGTTCTGGCCGGGAATGGCGAAATAGTCGTAAGGCTTGGCGGTGGCGGCAACGTTGACGTGGCCGTAGCGCGAAGCTTCTTCGATGGCTTTCTGCGACCAGATACCGGTGTCGATATAGTCGGCCGAGCCGTTTTCGGGCAACAGGTTCAGAGGAATCTGAGCAAATTGCTGGCTCGCGCCACCTTGCAGAAACAGCACTTTATAGTTCGAGGGGATATTCAGCAGATCACGCAGATCCTGCTCTGCCTTGGTGGCGATGGACACGAACTCATCACTGCGATGGCTCATTTCCATGACCGAAAGGCCCTTGCCGTGCCAATCAAGCAGTTCGCCCTGGGCGCGTTTCAGGACAGCTTCAGGAAGCGCCGCAGGACCGGCACAGAAGTTATAGGCTCTCTTGCTCACATCCAATCTCGCTCTGATTTGGTGGTATCACAATAAATCTTTGAATCCGTGAAACTGAAACTCATGAATCGCTCGACCTGTAGGAGCTGTCGAGCTCCAGCGAGGCTGCGATCTTTTGATCTTCACCCGAAGAAGCAAGATCAAAAGATCGCAGCCTTCGGCAGCTCCTACACAAACAATTCATGCGGGACAAACAACAAGGGGGCGAATTTTCATCCGCCCCCTGTTTGTCCGCTTACTCTTGTGGCTCTTCGTCAGCGGCGGCGTCGAGTTGCTGATCGTCAACGACGTCGTCGATCACGACCTCACCGTCGAACTCTACACTCTCTTCACCTTCAAGCTCTTCGCCCTCGACTTCCGAAGGCTCCTGAACCCGCTCAAGGCCGACCAGGGTTTCATCCTTGGCCAGTTTGATCAGGGTCACGCCCTGGGTGTTACGACCCAGGCTGGAGACTTCGTCGACACGAGTACGCACCAGGGTGCCCTGGTCGGAAATCAACATGATTTCCTCACCATCAAGCACCTGGACCGCGCCGACCAGACGGCCGTTACGCTCGTTGCTGACCATGGCGATAACGCCCTGACCGCCCCGCTTGTACTCAGGGAACTCGGTGATCGCCGTACGCTTGCCGTAGCCACGCTCGGAAGCAGTGAGGATCTCGCTGCCTTCTTCCGGGATCAGCATGGAAATCAGCTTCTGGCCTTCCGGCAGACGCATGCCGCGCACACCGCGAGCGGTACGGCCCATGGCGCGAACGTCGGATTCCTTGAAGCGCGTCACTTTGCCGCCGTCGGAGAACAGCATGACTTCACGCTCGCCATCGGTGATGGCCGCGCTGATCAATACGTCGCCTTCGTCCAGCTCCAGCGCGATCAAACCGACGCTGCGTTGACGGCTGAAGGATTCCAGCGGGGTCTTCTTCACGGTGCCTTTGGCAGTCGCCATGAAGATGAAGTGACCTTCGGTGTATTCCTCGACCGGCAGCATGGTGGTGATGTATTCATCACTGTCCAGCGGCAGCAGGTTGACCAGCGGACGACCACGGGCAGCGCGGGACGCTTCCGGGATTTCGTAGGTTTTCAGCCAGTACACCTTGCCCTTGCTGGAGAACAGCAGCAGCGTGGTGTGACTGTTGGCAACCAGCAGGTGAGCGATGTAGTCCTCATCCTTGACGCCGGTCGCCGACTTGCCTTTACCGCCACGACGCTGGGCCTGGTACGCAGCCAGAGGCTGGGTCTTGGCGTAGCCACCGTGGGAAATGGTCACGACGCGCTCTTCTTCCGGGATCATGTCACCCAGGGTCAGGTCGAGACGGGCATCGAGAATCTCGGTGCGACGCACATCGCCGTATTCGGCGCGGATCACTTCCAGCTCTTCGCGGATCACTTCCATCAGGCGCGTGGCGCTGTTGAGGATGCGGATCAGCTCGCCGATCTGGTTGAGGATCTCTTGATACTCGGCCAGCAGTTTTTCGTGTTCCAGACCGGTCAGGCGGTGCAGACGCAGTTCCAGAATGGCTTGCGCCTGCTCTGGCGACAGGAAGTACTTGCCTTCGCGCAGACCGTATTGCGGATCGAGGTTTTCCGGACGGCACGAATCGGCGCCGGCACGCTCGACCATTGCCACCACGGCGGAGGATTCCCAAGGCGTGCTGACCAGCGCTTCCTTGGCTTCCGACGGGGTTGGCGAGGCCTTGATCAGGGCGATGACCGGGTCGATGTTCGACAGGGCTACCGCTTGACCTTCAAGGATGTGACCACGCTCGCGCGCCTTGCGCAGTTCGAACACGGTACGGCGGGTAACGACTTCGCGGCGGTGACGGACGAAGGCTTCCAGCAGGTCCTTGAGGTTCAGGATCCGTGGACGGCCGTCGATCAGCGCGACGATGTTGATACCGAACACCGCTTGCAGCTGGGTCTGGGCGTAGAGGTTGTTGAGGATCACCTCAGGCACTTCGCCACGACGCAGCTCGATCACGACGCGCATACCGTCCTTGTCGGACTCATCGCGCAGTTCGGTGATGCCTTCGAGCTTCTTCTCTTTAACCAGCTCGGCGATCTTCTCGATCAGACGCGCCTTGTTCAGCTGGTAAGGGAGTTCGGTGATGACGATCTGCTGACGGCCACCGACCTTGTCGATGTCTTCGATCATCGAGCGGGCGCGCATGTAAATGCGCCCGCGACCGGTGCGGTAGGCTTCGATGATGCCGGCGCGACCGTTGATGATCGCGGCGGTCGGGAAGTCCGGACCAGGAATGTATTGCATCAGCTCGTCGACGGTCAGCTCGGGGTTGTCGATGAGCGCCAGGCAACCGTCGATGACTTCACCGAGGTTGTGCGGCGGAATGTTGGTTGCCATGCCCACGGCGATACCGCTGGAGCCGTTGACCAACAGGTTGGGAATACGGGTCGGCATAACCGCCGGGATCATTTCGGTGCCGTCGTAGTTCGGCACCCAGTCCACGGTTTCTTTATGCAGGTCAGCCAGCAGCTCGTGCGCCAGCTTGGTCATGCGCACTTCGGTGTATCGCATGGCCGCGGCGTTGTCGCCGTCCACCGAACCGAAGTTGCCCTGGCCATCTACCAGCAGGTAGCGCAGGGAGAATGGCTGCGCCATCCGAACGATGGTGTCGTACACCGCGGTATCACCGTGCGGGTGATACTTACCGATCACGTCACCGACAACACGGGCAGATTTCTTGTACGGCTTGTTGAAGTCGTTGCCCAGCTCGCTCATCGCGAACAGCACGCGCCGGTGCACGGGCTTCAAGCCATCGCGCGCATCCGGCAGTGCCCGCCCGACAATTACGCTCATCGCGTAGTCGAGGTAGGACTGCTTCAGCTCGTCTTCGATATTGACCGGGAGGATTTCTTTGGCCAGTTCGCCCATGAGAAGCCTGATTCCTTTTTCTGGTGAAACTTCGTCACATCCATATGGGACGAACGAAGCTCGCCGCTGCAGGCTGAGTGCCATGCACCGACTTACGACAAATCAACGAGTTATGCCATGGATCTGCGCAGTAAAGGTCGCCCCTTGGGGCAACCTTGGAAACCGCCGGATGTTATCACAAGAGCCGCCACGCACCTATCCCCCAGATGCGCATGGAGCATAGTTAGTTGACCGGTGACAGGCTTGACGGGGATCTGAGAGGCTCAGAGCCTGATTGATTGAAGAATTTCAGACTGAATTGGGCTTATTCATCGCTTTGTAGGACCTCATCGCGGGCAAGCCCGCTCCCACAGGGTCCTGCTGCGCTAACAAAACTTGTGGGAGCGGGCATGCCCGCGATGGCAATTCGGCAGAAACCGAAAATCAATGCAGGCGCTTACGGCACATCAATTGCGCCATTTTTGCGGTATCCGGGCGTTCGACGATGCCTTTTTCGGTGACGATCGCATCGATCAAGTCGGCCGGGGTTACGTCGAACACCGGGTTGAACGCTTCGACATCCGCCCCGACCCGCTTGCCACCCACTTCCAGCAACTCGCGACCATCACGCTCTTCAATCGGAATGTCGTCGCCACTGGCCAGGTTCATGTCGATGGTCGAACTCGGCGCCACCACCATGAAACGCACGCCGTGATGCATGGCGTTGACCGCCAGTTGATAGGTGCCGATCTTGTTGGCCACATCGCCATTGGCAGTGATCCGGTCTGCGCCGACGATGACCCAGGTCGGCCCTTTGGTCTTCATGATATGCGCCGCGGCAGAATCGACGTTAAGGGTGACGGGAATGCCTTCGTTGGCCAGCTCCCACGCAGTCAGGCGCGAGCCCTGCAGCCACGGGCGGGTTTCGTCGACATAAACACGCTCGACCATGCCTTCGATGAATGCGCCACGAATCACCCCCAGCGCCGTGCCAAACCCACCAGTGGCCAGTGCGCCAGTGTTGCAGTGGGTTAGGATCGCCTGGGCGTTGCCCTGGTGCTTGCGGATCAGATCCACACCCAGTTGTGCCATGGTCAGGTTGGCTTCGCGATCACTTTCATGTATGGCGATGGCCTCGGCTTCCAGCGCTGCCAGCGGATCGGCATTTTCTTTCAGTCGATCGAGCCGGTCGTGCATGCGACCCAGCGCCCAGAACAGATTGACTGCAGTGGGACGGGAATCGGCAAGCAGCATGAAATCCTCTTCCAGCGCCGCGTACCAGTCACCACCTTCGGCCAGACGGGCTCGGGCCGCCAGCACGATGCCATAGGCCGCACTGATCCCGATCGCCGGCGCACCGCGCACTACCATCGAGCGAATGGCCTCGGCCACGCCAGCCGCGCTGGTGTAGGCGATCCAGGTTTCCTCGAACGGCAAAATACGCTGATCCAGCAGGTACAGGGCGCCATCACGCCAATCGATGGCCTTCACTTTCTCCGCAGCCAACAGTCGATCGCGCATCCCACACCCCGCACTCATGAACAAAAGCCGCCGATTATAGCGATCCCCCCGCGAAGACGCTCGGGTATACTTCGCCATCCTTTACAAAAGCACTGGAACCCACCCTCGATGCCGAACACTGCCGCTGCGCTCGACCTGTTATTGCTGCCAACCTGGCTGGTACCCGTCGAACCCGCTGGCGTTGTCCTCAAGGATCATGCCCTGGGCATCCGCGACGGGCGCATCGCATTCATCGGCCCACGTGCCGCCGCCCTGAAGCTTAACGCAACCGAAGTCCGTGAACTGCCGGACATGCTGCTCAGCCCTGGCCTGATCAACGCCCATGGGCATGCGGCGATGACGCTGTTCCGTGGCCTGGCCGATGACTTGCCGCTGATGACCTGGCTGGAAAACCACATCTGGCCAGCCGAAGCAAAGTGGGTCGATGAAGTTTTCGTCCGCGACGGCACCGATCTGGCCATTGCCGAACAGATCAA
This sequence comes from Pseudomonas sp. GL-RE-29, assembly GCF_019947275.1. Taxonomy (NCBI): domain Bacteria; kingdom Pseudomonadati; phylum Pseudomonadota; class Gammaproteobacteria; order Pseudomonadales; family Pseudomonadaceae; genus Pseudomonas; species Pseudomonas sp. GL-RE-29. The sequence continues at coordinate 29,541 of NZ_JAGYGD010000016.1, read as the reverse complement.
AGGTGGCATCACCTGCTTCTCTGACATGTATTTCTTCCCGAAGGTTGCCAGCGAGCGCGTACACAACAGCGGTATTCGCGCGCAGATCGCGATCCCGATCCTCGATTTCCCGATTCCGGGTGCCGCCACGGCGGACGAAGCCATTCGTCAGGGCGTGGAATTGTTTGGCGATCTCAAGCACCACGAACGCATCAAAGTCACCTTCGGTCCCCACGCACCCTATACCGTGGGCGATGAAAACCTGGAAAAAATCCGGGTGATCGCCGAAGAACTGGACGCGTCGATCCACATGCACGTGCACGAAACCGCCTTTGAAGTGCAGCAGTCGGTCGAACAACGCGGCGAGCGCCCGTTGGCCCGACTCGCGCGTCTCGGCATGCTGGGGCCGCGTTTCCAGGCCGTTCATATGACCCAGATCAGCGAGGAAGACCTGGCGCTGCTGGTAGAAAGCAACACCAATGTGATTCATTGCCCGGAGTCGAACCTGAAGCTGGCCAGTGGTTTCTGCCCGGTGGAGCGCCTGTGGCAGGCCGGCGTGAATGTCGCCGTCGGCACCGATGGCGCCGCCAGCAATAATGACCTGGACCTGCTCGGCGAAACTCGCACCGCCGCCCTGCTAGCCAAAGCGGTTGCGGGCTCGGCCACCGCGCTGGATGCCCATCGCGCCCTGCGCATGGCCACCCTCAATGGCGCCCGTGCGTTCGGAATCGAAGCAGAGGTTGGCTCGCTGGAAGTCGGCAAAGCGGCCGACATCGTGGCATTCGATCTCTCCGGCCTGGCTCAGCAACCGGTCTACGACCCGGTTTCGCAGCTTATCTACGCCACCGGTCGAGACTGCGTAAAACACCTCTGGGTCGCCGGTAAACAATTGCTCGACGATCGGCGCCTGACGCGCCTGGATGAAGAACAACTGGTCACCACCGCCAAGGCCTGGGGCCAACGCATCAGCGGCCGCACTGAATAGTGAGTCCCCCGGACTCACCGCCGGGGCAACAGGATTTTTCAAGTTTTAGAGGACTGAACATGAGCAACGTCGACTACGCCGAAATCGCCAAATTCGAAGCCCTGGCCCATCGTTGGTGGGACCGCGAAAGCGAGTTCAAACCGCTGCACGACATCAACCCGCTGCGGGTCAACTGGATTGACGAACGGGTCAACCTGGCCGGCAAGAAAGTCCTCGACGTCGGTTGCGGCGGCGGCATTCTCAGCGAAGCCATGGCCCAACGCGGCGCGACCGTAACCGGCATCGACATGGGCGAAGCGCCGCTGGCGGTCGCGCAGTTGCATCAGCTGGAATCCGGAGTCAACGTCGAATACCGGCAGATCACCGCCGAAGCCCTGGCCGAAGAAATGCCCGAGCAGTTCGACGTGGTCACCTGCCTTGAAATGCTCGAACACGTACCGGACCCGTCCTCGGTAATCCGCGCCTGCTTCAAAATGGTCAAGCCGGGCGGCCAGGTGTTCTTCTCCACCATCAACCGCAATCCGAAGGCGTACCTGTTCGCCATCGTCGGCGCCGAATACATCATGAAGTTGTTGCCGCGCGGCACTCACGACTTCAAGAAATTCATCCGTCCTTCCGAACTCGGTGCCTGGAGCCGCATGGCCGGCCTGACCGTCAAGGACATCATCGGCCTGACCTACAACCCGCTGACCAAGCATTACAAACTGGCGGCCGATGTGGACGTCAACTACATGATCCAGACCCTGCGCGAGGAGTAAGCCGATGCGTATCAGAGCAGTTCTTTTCGACATGGACGGCACCCTGCTCGACACCGCGCCGGACTTCATTGCGATCTGTCAGGCGATGCGTGCCGAGCGCGGCTTGCCGCCGATCAACGACAAACACATTCGCGACGAGATCTCCGGCGGCGCCAAGGCGATGGTCGCGGCGACCTTCTCCATGGACCCGGAATCGCCGGGGTTCGAGGAACTGCGCCTGGAGTTCCTGGAGCGCTACCTCGTCGGCTGTGCGGTGCACAGCAAGCTGTTCGACGGCATGGCTGAGTTGCTCGCCGACATCGAGAAGGCCAACCTGATCTGGGGCGTGGTCACCAACAAACCGCTGCGCTTCGCCGAGCCGATCATGCAGCAGCTGGGACTGGCCGAGCGTTCGGCGCTGCTGATCTGCCCGGATCACGTGAAGAACAGCAAACCGGACCCGGAGCCTTTGATTCTCGCCTGCAAGATGCTCGACCTCGACCCGGCCAGCGTGCTGTTCGTGGGCGATGACTTGCGCGATATCGAATCGGGTCGCGATGCCGGGACCAAGACTGCGGCGGTGACTTTCGGCTACATCCACCCGGATGACAACCCGCGGCACTGGGGTGCGGATGTGGTGGTCGATCATCCGCTGGAGTTGCGCAAGGTGCTCGATAGCGCGCTCTGCAGCTGCTGATCACGACGGCGCTTTTGTGGCGAGGGAGCTTGCTCCCGCTGGGCTGCGAAGCGGCCCCTCTCTGACAGGCATACCGCATTTGCAGGTTTCACGATTGCTTCGCAATCGAGCGGGAGCAAGCTCCCTCGCCACAAGTGCGATGCCTGACTACTGAATTGTTGTGAGGTTTTTATGTTTGATTATTCCGCACGCCCCGATCTGCTCAAGGACCGGGTCATCCTGGTCACCGGTGCCGGCCGTGGCATCGGTGCTGCCGCCGCAAAAACCTACGCCGCCCACGGTGCCACCGTGCTGTTACTGAGTAAGACCGAAGCCAACCTGACCCAGGTCTACGACGAAATCGAAGCCGCCGGCCACCCGCAACCGGCCGTGATCCCGTTCAACCTCGAAACCGCCCTGCCCCATCAATATGATGAGCTGGCGGCGATGATCGAAACCGAATTCGGCCATCTCGACGGCTTGCTGCACAACGCCTCGATCATCGGTCCGCGCACACCGATCGAGCAGTTGTCTGGCGAAAACTTCATGCGCGTGATGCAAGTCAACGTCAACGCCATGTTCATGCTCACCAGCACCCTGTTGCCACTGCTCAAGTTGTCCCAGGACGCCTCGGTTGTATTCACGTCGAGTAGCGTGGGCCGCAAGGGTCGTGCGTATTGGGGCGCGTATGGCGTCTCCAAATTCGCCACCGAAGGCCTGATGCAAACCCTGGCCGACGAAGTCGAGACCGTGGCACCGGTGCGCTCCAACAGCATCAACCCGGGGGCGACTCGCACCAGCATGCGCGCCCAGGCGTATCCGGGTGAAAACCCGCTGAACAACCCGACGCCAGAGGAAATCATGCCGGTCTACCTGTATCTGATGGGCCCGGACAGCACCGGTATTAACGGGCAGGCGTTCAACGCGCAATAATACCGTGCGTCGCTTATGTGCCGCGCCGACGTCCCGTCGCGGCGCATAAGGCGCCCAAGGTTCTCAGCCAGATAACGTCGCAAGAATTCGCCCGCCACTTCCAGAAGTCGCCAACCTACTGATTTAAAACAATTTTATTTAAATTGAATCGTTTGGCATGACTTTCGCTCTACATGCATTCAGAACATGCAGGGCGAAAGCAGCGGCGACAGGAATGAACTGGGCAGTTACAAAACTTGTACAAAGCAGATTAAACTTGTACGAAATGTCCTACGGGACTGACGGATCAGTACGACGCGCTGCCCAAAGCCGCTCTCACCCAGCTTGTAAGACAGCTTACTGCTCAAGGGCGCACGCCATATGAAATCACCTCCCCAGACCAACGCAATTGATTTCGATAGCGCCAAATTGCAACGCCTGGGCTTTGGTCAGCAGCAACCCACTCTGGAAAGGCCGATCAGTCTCGCGCAATTGCGCCAGCAACTCAGCATGCAACTGCAAACCAGCCTCGAGCCACAACGCATACTCGGTTTGTTCTACCGCGAAGTTCAACGACTTGTTCCCCTCGACGCCTTGAGTTACCAGCACAAGAGCAGCGACTTACGCCTGGAATTCGGCCACCGCGGTCACCACTCGATCAGCTACAGCCTCAGCCATGAAGGCGAACATCTGGGCGAATTGGTGTTCCGCCGCAACCAACCTTTCAGCGAGCAAGAACAGGGCTACCTCGAATCACTGCTGGCCTCGCTGCTGTACCCGATGCGCAACACCCTGCTCTACCGCGTCGCCACCCAAAGCGCATTGCGCGACCCGCTGACCGACACCGGCAACCGCATCGCCATGGACCAGACGCTGACGCGGGAAATCGAACTGTCACGGCGTCATCTGCAACCCTTGTCGCTGCTGATGCTGGACATCGATCATTTCAAGCAGATCAACGACACCCACGGACACAGTGCCGGCGACGACGTTCTCAAGGCTGTTGCCGCCTCGATCAAAAACCAGTTGCGTAATGTGGATATGGTGTTTCGCTTTGGTGGCGAAGAGTTTTTGATCCTGCTGTCCAACACCAGCCGGGAAGCAGCGGCCCTCGTCGGTGAGCGACTGCGGAATGCGGCGCAAACCGAGGAATATGTTGCGGATGGTCGCTCGATCGAGCTGACCGTGAGCCTGGGCTGTTCAACGCTTCTGCCAGGCGAGTCTGCTGAGAGTTTGTTGCGACGGGCCGACAATGCGTTGTATGTCGCCAAGCGCGAGGGGCGAAACCGGTTGGCGATGGCCGGCTGAATATCTGGCGATGCCGCATAACCAATGTGTGCGAGCCTGCTCGCGATAGCGATTCATCATTCAACGTTGATGTTGTCTGACGCTCCGCTTTCGCGAGCAAGCTCGCTCCCACAGTTTTATTGCGTGTAACTCAGATTAACCTTCAGCCAGTGCCAACCGCTCGCGGGCTACCGGCGTTCTGTCCGCGTGTTCCAGCTGCATGCAGCGCTCCAGGAACAGGAACATGTAGTCATAGCTTTTGCACACCGCCGAACGCAACTCGTCCTGCAAAGACTTGCTCGGATTCATCCCCGCCAGGGTGCAGATGATTTCCAGCGCTTCCCATGGATGGGCGTCGTCGTACTGGGCGTGCATCTTCAGCCACTTCATCGCGCGTTTGCGATCCTCTTCCGGGAACGCTGCGGCATATACGCCACTGGAGCAAACCAGCGCCGACCATTCTCCGGTCGCACCTTCGATGGCGTAGTTGGTGGCAGCAATGGCCACGATCAGCGAATCCGCCGAACTGGTGTGCCAGCACCAATGGCTCAAGGCGTGAAGCTCAGGGGCTACCTGTTGCGCTTGCAGATCTTCCAGGGTGACGCCATGAGCTCGGCTCCAGTTCACCCAGTAATCGGCGTGGTTCAATTCGACACGAATGTTGCGCATCAGCCAGCGACGCGCCATGTCTTCGCCAGGGTGCCGGGCAAAACGGGTCTTGGTCAGGTTTTGTGCCATGTATAACGCGAACTGTTCGACTACCGGCCAGCCACCGATGAGGTAGTGGCGCATAGTCTTTGCACTGAGCTTGTTGTCACGCATGCGCTGATACAGTTCGTGTTCGACAACCCGGCGCTTACTCTCGCTGCAATCCTGGATCAGGCGCTGGGCCCATGCGGGATAACTTGCGGCTTCCATGAGTGGTCCGGTTCGGTTGAATGTGTCGATCACTGTCGGGCTCCTTTTGATTGTGATTGTTTTGGATCAGCGAGAGATTTCAACGGAAAGTGCCAGGCGCCTTGAACAACAAAGGTTGAGGCCTGGCAGGACGACTTTGCAAACTATCGCAGGTAAACAGTTGCGGGCGTTCAATAACATACCCTTGAGCGTAATCCACCCCGATCTCCAGCAATGCCTGCTCGATCTGGGGCGTCTCGACAAACTCGGCAATCGTACGCTTACCCATGACATGACCGATGTGATTAATCACCTCGACCATGGCGCGGTTAATCGGGTCGTCCAGCATATCCTTTACGAAACTCCCGTCGATCTTCAGGAAGTCTACAGGCAAATGTTTCAGGTAAGCGAATGAGGACATACCGGCGCAAAAGTCGTCCAGTGAAAAGTGACAACCTAAGCCTTTGAGCTCATTGATAAATCTAATTGCGCTGCCCAGATTGGAAATTGCACTGGTTTCAGTGATTTCAAAACAAATCATTTCAGCCGGGATTGAATAAGTAACGAATTGTTCACGCAAGAAGTCAAGAAACGCCTCATCGCCAATGGTCGTGCCTGACAGATTAATCGCACACATGGCCAGCGGGCCCTTGTGCCTCTCTGCGCGGCATTGGGCAATAATCTTGAAAACATTCTGCACGACCCAACGATCAAGCGAGGTCATCAGGCCATAACGTTCGGCGGCCGGAATAAAGCTGTCGGGCAAGATCATTCGGCCGGCTTCGTCATGCAGGCGCAACAGGATTTCGATATGCCCGCTGCCCGGATCGGTATGACCCAGCGGCGCGATCTCCTGGGCGTACAGACAGAAGCGGTCCTCTTCCAGCGCCATGTGCAAGCGTTGCACCCAGGCCATTTCACCGAAGCGCAGGGACAGTTCCGAATCGTCAGGGTGGTAGACCTGCACCCGGTTGCGACCTTTTTCCTTGGCCATGTAGCAAGCCATGTCAGCAGCGCGCAACGAGGCTTCGAGGGTGGTCGGATTATGGGCGACATGCACCAGCCCGATGCTGACGGTGGTCACGAAAGGACGCCCTTTCCAGACAAAATGCAGGTTCTGCACGGTTTGGCGCAGGCTCTCGGCAATTTTCTCCGCGGAATCAACGGTGCAGTTTTCCAGCAGGATGCCGAATTCGTCGCCACCGAGCCGGGCCAGCGTATCGCTCTCACGCAAACCGGATTGCAACAGCGCGCAAATATGCCGCAGCAACTCGTCACCCGCCGCATGGCCGCAGGTATCGTTGACCAGTTTGAACTGATCAAGATCGAGGAACATCAAGGCATGACGCCCCGACTGCCGCGTCAGGGTATGCAGCGCCTGCTCCAGGCGATATTCGAACTCGCGGCGATTGGCGAGCCCGGTCAAGGCGTCGTGAGTTGCTTGCCAGGACAGATTGGCAATGTATTGCCGCTCCTGAGTCATGTCGTGCAACACCAGCACGGTGCCGCTGACTTTGCCGGCATTGCGGATCGGCGCGCCGACCAGCGTCACCGATACGGTGCTGCCGTCCAGACGCTGAATCAGTTTCGAATGTTCGCTGCCACCGCTGAGCTGGCCACTCAGAATGCGCTCGATCAAGGTAAAACCGTCGGACTGCGCGTTCTCATCCAGCAGATTGAACAACGCTGCCAGCGGCAATCCCGTCGCCTGCTCGGCCTTCCAGTGGGTCAATGCTTCAGCGGCCGGATTCATGTAGGCGATGGCGCCTTCGACATCCGTGGTGATTACCCCATCGCCAATCGATTGCAAAGTGATCTGTGCCCGGTCTTTCTCCAACTGCAAGGCGTCAGCAAAGGCATGGCGTTGTTTGAGCAGTTTATGGGTGCGCATCAGGGCTAATGCGATCAAGCCCAAGGCGGTGGCGATGTTCGTCACCAGCAGCAGGCGAAGAATGACCCGCGAGCCTTCGCCCAAGGCATCACTAAAGGCTTTCGCCGCCGGTGTCACCTCATCGTTGATCGCAAAGATCTGCGACTTCCAGCGCCGGATATCCAAGTCGGAAGCCGGGGTGGCGGTGATGTGCTGATGCATGTCCTGCGCAACGTCATCAAGCTTGACCAGATACGCGTCACCCACTGTCCAGAGATCGATGGCCTTTTCGAGGTAACTGAAATGGCGGAAATTGAGGTACAGCCAGATCAGGCTGGAAACGTCATCCGGGTGGTTGCCGCCCTTGAGAATCGCCAGTCGTGCCGCCTCGATGTTCGGCGGCTGATGATCCAGCGCCACGCGCAACTCGTGACCGCCCTGAGGCACGGCGATGGCCGTCTGGTACTTCTGAAAAATGGCTTCGTCGCGGTTATCCGCGTAGAGATTGAGGTAATAGATGGCGTCTTTCTGGCCCTTGGACCAGAGGCTTTCGCCGGCGACATAGCCGCGAACCGCCGACAGTACGTAGAGGCTGACTCCGCCCAACAGGGCCTGAAACACCACAACGGCAATGAATGGCCAGACGATGCCCAATAGCCGAGGCGTTCCGAGTGTCCGCGTTTGATTCATGAGGTCCCTTGCATTAGCACTACTTGATCGTCTTCCGGACGAAATCGCTACAGCTAGACTAGGAGGCGTTCGCATTCCCGGCAAGTGTCAAGCCGGCGCTATTCAGGCACAGCATACTGGAGGTGAACGAGAAACAAACGCTTACAGAGATCAGTGCTGTTGTAAATGCCCATACAACTTGGCGTACAAACCACCCTCGGCAATCAACTGCTGATGGTCGCCATCCTCGGCAATTTGCCCACCATCGAACACCAGCACCCGATCGGCCTGCTTCACGGCAGAAAGTCGGTGGGCAATGATCAACGTGGTGCGGTTGCTCAGGAACCGCGCCATTGCCTGATGCAGGTTGTATTCGGTGGCGGCGTCGAGCGCTGAAGTGGCCTCATCGAGAATCACCACCTTCGGTTCGGCCAAAACCATCCGTGCAATCGCCAGGCGTTGCCGCTGCCCGCCGGACAAGCGCACGCCGGAACGTCCGACGACACTGTCCAGGCCGTTGGGCAACTCGCGAATGGTGGCGTGCAGCTGGGCGATTTCCAGTGCTTGCCAGCAAGCCTCGTCGCTGCGTTCGCGGCCCATGGTCAGGTTGGCACGCACGGTGTCGTTGAACAGCGCCGGATGCTGCAGGACCACGGCGACGTTTTCCCGCACGGTCTCCAGACCGATCTCTTGTTGGGTCGAACCACCAAAGCGAATGGTCCCGGCCAGTGGCGTGTACAGGCCCAGTAGCAATTGCACCAGCGTGCTCTTGCCGCCACCGCTGGCACCGACGATCGCAACTTTTTCACCGGGGGCGATGGACAGATCCATCTGGTTCAACACCAGTTCATCGCCGTAGCCGAAACTCAGGCCCTGAACCTCGATACCCACGGTCTCGCGGCCAGTGAACGGGTCGACACCCTTCGGATATTCCGGCTCATCGGCGCGGGACAACAACTCGTTGATTCGCGACAGCGCACCGCCGGCGGCGTAGTACGCGTACTGCAAGTTCAGCAGTTGCTCCACCGGACCGATCATGAACCACAGGTAGCTGAACACCGCGAGCATCTGGCCGATGGACAGGTCGGAAAACAGCACGGTGAGCATGGCGGCGGCACGGAAAATATCGATGCCGAACTGGAACAGCAAACCACTGGCCCGGTTCGAGGCGTCGGTTTTCCACTGCGAACTTACTGCGTAATCGCGTACTTCCCTGGCGCGCAGACCCAAACGGCCGAGGAAAAAGCCCTGGCGGTTACCGGCGCGAACTTCCTGGATGGCATCGAGGGTTTCGGTCAACGCCTGGGTGAAGCGCGAGGTGCTGTCGTTCTCGAGTTTCTTCAGGTGTTTGACCCGCTTGCCCAACTGCACCGTGGCGTAGATCACCAGTGGGTTGAACAGCAGAATCAGCAGCGCCAGCTTCCAGTGCATCCACATCAGAATGCCCGCCGTGCCGACCAGCGTCAGCATGGCCACGAGGAAACGGCTGAGGGTTTCGCCGACGAATTTGTCCAGGGTGTCGAGGTCGGTTACCAGGTGAGTGGTTACCGTGCCGCTGCCCAGACTTTCGTACTCCCCCAGCGAAATGCGCTTGAGCCGTTCGATCAGGCGCATGCGAATGCGGTATACGATGTCCTTGGCCAGCGCCGCAAACAATCGCGCCTGCACCACGTTGAACAGTAAGGCAGCACAGCGCAGGGCCAGGGTCACCAGCAGCATCAGGCCGATGTATCCCGCTGCTTTCTGCCAGACATCCGGCAGTGCGTGGTTCATGATTTTCAGGGCGACGTCGCCATGGCCCAGCAGCACTTCGTCCACCAGCAACGGCAACAGCAAAGGAATCGGGACGCTGCACAGGGTGGCCAGCACGGCCACGCCGTTGGCGATCCACAGGGATTTCTTGTGATGAAGGGCCAGACGACGGATTTCTGCCCAGCTTAATCGGTCGACACGCTTGGCAACGGGGGTGTCGTCAGGCAGATCATGCACAGGCAGCGCGCTCCAGCCAGCGGCCGAGCAGCGGTGACAGCACACTGAGCGGTTGATAGCCATTGGTCAGCAGCGCCAATTGACCATTTCGCTCAGCCAGCAAGGTAGGGAAACCGGCAATACCCAGGTCCTGAACCCAAGTGAAATCGGCAGCTGTCGCCGCGTGAGTATCGGCGCGGTCAAACGCGGCGGCGAACTCGATGCGCGGCAGGCCTGCGCGCTCCGCCAACTCCACCAACACGCTGGCATGGGTCACGTCGCGCCCTTCGGCATAAAACGCATGCTGGATCAGCCCGAGCAGTTTCCACGCACAATCCGGCGCCAGGCCGCGTGCCGTCACCAGCGCGCGGCAGGCGGGTTCGGTGTCGTAGACAAATCCATCAGGCAAGGCACCTTCGCGTTTGAACGGTTGGCCCGTGGCCTCGTTGACCGCTTGCCAGTGCTCAAGGATGTAGCGCCGGGTGGTCGGTTCAAGCGCCGAGCCACTGCCGGTGCGCAAACCGCCCACCACCAGATGTACGTCCACGCCCGCGGCCGCTGCCTGCTCGACCAATGCGTTTGCAACCGGGGCAAAGCCCCAGCACCAGGAGCACATCGGATCCATCACATAGAGCAGGCGGCGCGCAGACATGGTTCAGGCCTCGGAGGATGCTTGCTTGTAGTTGTAGCCGATCGGGTGCGGCATGTTGCGAGCCTTGGCCAGTTCGATCTGCTTTTGCCGATCGATGGCACTGCGACGGGTTTTCTCGCTCAGTTTGTCCCAGCAATGCGGGCAACTGATACCGGCCACGTAATGTTCGGATGCACGGTCTTCGATGCTGACCGGCGTACGGCAGGCATGACATTGATCGTAGTCACCTTCGCTCAGGTCATGGCGCACCGTCACGCGGTTATCGAACACGAAGCAGTCGCCCTGCCACTTGGTTTCTTCCTGCGGCACCTCTTCGAGGTACTTCAGAATGCCGCCCTTGAGGTGGTAGACCTCACCGTAGCCTTCGCTGAGCATGAAGCTCGAAGCCTTTTCGCAACGAATGCCGCCGGTGCAGAACATCGCGACCTTCTTGTGCACGGCCGGGTCGAAGTTGGCTTTGATGTAGTCGGGAAATTCGCGAAAACTGGTGGTTTTCGGATCGATCGCGCCTTCGAAGGTACCGATCGACACTTCGTAGTCGTTGCGGGTGTCGATCAACAGCACTTCCGGATCGCTGATCAGTGCGTTCCAGTCCTGCGGATCCACGTAGGTGCCGACCTTTTTGTTCGGGTCCACGCCTTCAACGCCAAGGGTGACGATTTCTTTCTTGAGTTTGACTTTGGTGCGGTAGAACGGCTGCTCGTCGCAGTACGACTCTTTGTGATCGATGTCGTCCATGCGTGGGTCGTTCTTCAGCCAGGCCATCAGCCCGTCGATGCCTTCGCGGCTGCCGGACACGGTGCCGTTGATGCCTTCTTCGGCGATCAGCAGGGTGCCTTTGATGCCGTTGTCGACCATGGCCTTGAGCAGTGGCTCGCGCAGGTCAACGTAATCTTCCAGGGTGACGAACTTATACAGTGCCGCCACGACAATCTGTTGTGTCATGGGTAAATCTCCAGGTGGCTACCCTCGTAAGGGGTGAACCGGATGCGAAAAAAAACGCGCCGGGTGAGCGGCGCGTTGCGTAGTCTAACAAAAATAAAGCCAACCCTGTAGGAGCCGGCTTGCCGGCTCCTACAGGTGGTGATCTTAGTGCTTGCTGCCACCGGCACAAGTCGGCGAAGCCGGAGCCGCGTCGATCTGTGCCCATTCCTCTGGCGTGTAGGTGTGCAGCGCCAACGCATGGAACTCGCCCATCAGCTCGCCGAGTGTGCCGTAGACTTTCTGGTGGCGCTTGACCCGGTTCAGGCCTTCGAACTGCTCACTGACAACCACAGCCTTGTAGTGGGTCTGCAACCCGCGACTGTGCATGTGGCTTTCATCCAGCACCTGAAGATGCTGGGGCTGAAGCAGGCCCAGGGTCGATTCGATGCGTTGTTGCATGGTCATACTGAACTCCGCTTAAGGCTTTTTCTTGGCTGGAGCGGCGGCGCCTTTCGGGTCCAGCTCGGCAGTCATGTCAGCCAGCAGTTTGTTGACCACAGGTACCGCGCTTTCCAGTTTGGCTTGCGTCATCTGGGCCGATTGCTGGGTCAGCTGTGGCATTTTTTCCAGGACTTTCTTGCCCAGTGGCGACTGGTAGAAAGCAACCAGGTCCTTGAGCTCGGACTCAGTGAAGTTGGTGGTGTAGAGCTTGACCATGTCCGGTTTCAGCTTGTTCCAGCCAATGGCCTGGTCCAGGGCGGCGTTAGCCTTGGCCTGGTAGGTTTCCAGTACGGCTTTTTTCGATTCCGGGGCTTTGGTTTGCTGGAAGCGCTGAGCGAACATCTGCTGCACTTGCATGTACACCGGAGTGCCCAATTTGTCAGCATGCGCCAGGGTCAGGAAAGCCTCGGCACTGGCGTTGTGGCTGGCGGTATCGGCAAAAACCTGGCCGCTGGCGCAAACCAGTGCAACCGCGGTACAGATGGCGCGAAGACGAGTCATCGAGTTTCCTTTTCTAGCAGGCGAGGTAAAACCCCAAGGACGTCCATTCTGCGCCTAAAAAAGTGTGTCGCTCAACCCCAAGCCTTGTCGCGCCTGATTTAGAGGGGTTGAATGAGCAGAATCGAGACTGATGGAACCACGGCCGGCGATCACGGCCTAAACTGCGCAATCAGACCAACAGGAGTGTGCACGATGAGCCGTATCGAAACCGACAGCCTTGGCCAGGTTGAAGTCCCGGATGAAGCCTACTGGGGCGCTCAGACGCAACGCTCGCTGATTAATTTCGCCATCGGCAACGAACGCATGCCACTGGCAGTGCTGCACAGCCTCGCGCTGATCAAGAAAGCCGCGGCACGGGTCAACGATCGTAACGGCGACCTGCCCGCCGACATTGCCCGGTTGATCGAGCAAGCGGCTGACGAAGTCCTCGACGGCCAGCATGACGATCAGTTTCCACTGGTGGTCTGGCAAACCGGCAGCGGCACCCAGAGCAACATGAACGTCAACGAAGTGATCGCCGGGCGCGCCAACGAACTGGCCGGCAACCCGCGCGGCGGCAAGTCCCCGGTGCATCCCAACGATCACGTCAATCGCTCCCAGAGTTCCAACGACTGCTTCCCCACCGCCATGCACATCGCCACCGTGCAGGCCGTACAGCAGCATTTGCTGCCGGCGATCAGCGAATTGTCTGGCGGATTGGCCGAGCTTGCGGCGCGGCACATGAAACTGGTCAAGACCGGGCGCACGCACATGATGGACGCGACGCCGATTACTTTCGGCCAGGAAGTTTCGGCGTTTATAGCGCAACTGGATTACGCCGAACGGGCGATCCGCAGCGCATTGCCGGCGGTCTGTGAACTGGCCCAGGGTGGCACGGCGGTCGGGACAGGGCTCAATTCGCCCCACGGTTTCGGTGAGGCCATCGCCGCCGAGCTGGCCGCTCTTTCCGGTTTGCCGTTCATCACCGCCCCCAACAAATTCGCTGCCCTCGCCGGCCATGAGCCGCTGACCACGCTATCTGGTGCGCTGAAAACCCTGGCCGTGACGCTGATGAAAATCGCCAACGACTTGCGCCTGTTGGGTTCCGGCCCCCGTGCCGGTTTCGCCGAGGTCAAACTGCCAGCCAACGAACCGGGCAGTTCGATCATGCCGGGCAAGGTCAATCCGACCCAGTGTGAAGCACTGTCGATGCTGGCCTGTCAGGTGTTGGGCAACGACGTCGCCATCGGTTTCGCCGCGAGCCAGGGTCACCTGCAACTGAACGTGTTCAAACCGGTGATCATCCATAACCTGCTGCAATCGATCCGCCTGCTGGCCGATGGCTGCAGCAACTTCCAGCAGCATTGCATCGCTGGCCTGGAGCCGGATGCAGGAAAAATGGCTGAGCACCTGGAACAAGGCTTGATGCTGGTAACGGCACTGAACCCGCACATTGGCTATGACAAATCGGCGGAGATTGCCAAGAAAGCCTATGCCGAAGGGCTGACCTTGCGCGAAGCGGCACTGCAATTGGGGTATCTGACCGATGCAGAGTTTGATGAGTGGGTAAGGCCGGAGAATATGCTGGAGGCTGGGGCCAAGGGCTGATTTTTGCAGTAAAGCGAAAAGATCGCAGCCTGCGGCAGCTCCTATAGAGGGTACGCATTCCCTGTAGGAGCCGCCGCAGGCTGCGATCTTTTGATCTTCAGGCCATGCGCATCCGCCGAGCCCTGAGCCCGGCTATCAACGAAGGCCCCAACGCCACCAATGCCGATCCCAACACCACTAGCACCGCCCCGCCATACCCCAGACCATTGATCGTCTCGGCCTGCACATACTCCGGCCACCACCAGGCCGCCAGTGCCACCGCACCAAACGTCACCAACGGCGTGATCGCCAATGTCGCACTCACCCGCGACGCTTCCCAATGGGCCAACGCCTCGGCAAACGCGCCATACGCGATCAGGGTGTTCATGCAGCACGCCAGCAGCAGCCAGCCTTGCAGCGGATTCAATTGCAGCGCTTCCAGCGGATGCACCCATGGCGTCAGCAACAAACCGCAGAACAGGTAGATCACCATCATCACCTGCAACGAATTCCACACCGTCAGCAACTGCTTTTGCCCCAGCGCATAAAAGGTCCACACCGTGGATGCCAACAACACCAACAGCACGCCAGCGGTGTAATCGCTGAGCGAGGTCAGCAGTTCACTCAAACGCTGATTGAAAAACAGCGCGAAACCGACCAGCAGCACCAACAGACCAATGCCCTGCCCCAGGCTGAAGCGTTCCTTGAACACAAAGACACTGGCGATCAGCAACATGATCGGCCCCATCTGCACCACCAGTTGTGCGGTGCCAGGGCTGAGCAGGTTCAGGCCCATCAGATACAGCACGTAATTGCCCACCAGTCCGAGCACCGCCATCAGCACCAGCCAGCCTCCGCGCGGGCCGAGCACTTTGCGACTGGGCAGGCGTTTGGTCGCCGCCAGGTAAATGAACAGACAGCCACCGGAGACCATCAGGCGAAACCAGGTCACCGTGACCGGGTCCATCACCAGCAACACTTGTTTGAGTTTGATCGGCAGGATTCCCCACAACAACGCGGTCAACAAGGCCAGCAACAGACCGTAAACCCAGCGACCCGACGAAACGTGCATGTGAACCCCAAAGCCAACTTTCAAGAACCGTCATTCTAGGCGCACCCCCTTGAAGCACACAGGGACAGTTGGCGGCAGGACGCGAATGAAACTGTGCAGGTCGCACCATTAATTTGGCGAGTTGCCGTCGATCGGATGGCCAGGCACGGCAAGTGGTTCATGCTTAAGCTGATTGGATCCATAAACATGAACATCCATCAGGAGATCGCCATGTACGGCATGCGCGCCCAGGACAGCGGCCCCGCCACCCATTTTCGCAGTGACCGGTTATGCCGTGTGAATGGAATGCTGTATTTCATCACTCGGGAAAACACCCATGAGGGGCCGTTCGAGAGTCGGGATGAGGCGTTGCGGGAGATTCAGGCGTATATCGAGCGGGTGCAGGTTTTGCAGATGAGCCGGTAAACCGGGGCGCCTGCATCGCGGGCAAGCCCGCTCCTACAGGTTTTGTGGCGTTCGCAATCATTGTGATCACCACCAATCACTGTGGGAGCGGGCTTGCCCGCGATAGCAATCTAACAGTCACTAAAAATACTCAAAGTATTTAGCGAACCGCCTCAAACAACCCGGTAGCCCCCATCCCGCCACCCACGCACATGGTCACGATGCCGTAACGCAAATTGCGTCGCTGCAACTCACGCACGAGATGCCCGACCTGACGCGAACCGGTCATGCCGAACGGGTGGCCGATGGAAATCGAACCGCCATTGACGTTGTACTTGTCGTTATCGATTTGCAGACGATTACGCGCATACAGGCACTGCGAGGCGAAGGCTTCGTTGAGTTCCCACAAATCGATATCGGCAATCTGCAAGCCCTTGGCCTTGAGTAACTTCGGCACCGAGAACACCGGGCCGATGCCCATTTCGTCCGGCTCACAACCGGCCACGGTGAAACCCCGGAAAAAGGCTATCGGCTTGAGCCCCAGTTCCAGCGCTTTTTCCAGGCTCATCACCAGCGTCATCGAGGCGCCGTCAGACAGCTGCGAAGAATTGCCCGCCGTCACCGAGCCGTCTTCAGCAAACACCGGTTTCAACCCGGCAAGACTTTCCAGCGTAGTGTCCGGGCGGTTGCAGTCGTCACGATCGACCACGCCGTCGAGAATCTGCACCTGGCCGGTGGCCTTGTCTTCAACGCGATACTTCACCGCCATCGGCACGATTTCATCGTCGAACAGCCCGGCGGTCTGCGCCTGGGCAGTGCGCTGCTGACTTTGCAGGGCGTACAGATCCTGTTCTTCGCGGCTGACGTTGTAACGGCGAGCGACGATTTCGGCGGTCTGGCCCATCGGGAAGTAGATGCCCGGCACCTGCTCCTTGAGCAGCGGGTTGATCAGGTTGTCGGTGTTGACGCTCTTCATGGTCAGGCTGATCGACTCGACGCCACCGGCGACGATGATGTCGCTGCAGCCCGAGGCGATCTGGTTGGCGGCGATGGCAATCGCCTGCAAGCCCGACGAGCAGAACCGGTTGAGGGTCATGCCCGCGGTGCCGGTGCCCAGTCGAGAGAGCACCGCGACGTTGCGCCCGATGTTGTAGCCCTGCGCGCCTTCGTTGGAGCCGGCACCGACGATGCAATCCTCGACGCTGGCCGGGTCAATGCCCGAGCGCTCCAGCAATGCGTTGACGCAGTGAGCCGCCATGTCGTCCGGACGGGTCATGTTGAATTTGCCGCGAAAGGATTTGGCCAGGCCGGTCCGTACGCTGTCGACGATCACCACTTCACGCATGGCATACCTCATTGTTGTTGTCGGTTGAGAGTGGATCGAGCATATGCCCACCCCGTCACCGACCGCGACAATCATTCATCCCGCGTATGCGCAGCCATCGGCTCACTTCTTGTGTTTGCGCGCCTGTTTGTCGGACTTTTCGAACGCCTCTTCAATGGCCAGATTGATGGTGCGCAACACTTTCACCCGCGCCCAGCGTTTGTCATTGGCTTCCACCAGCGTCCACGGCGAAATCTCGGTGCTGGTGCGGTCAACCATGTCGCCGACGGCGGCGCGATAGGCATCCCATTTATCGCGATTGCGCCAGTCGTCTTCGGTGATTTTGAAGCGCTTGAACGGAATGTTTTCGCGCGCCTGGAATCGCTCCAGTTGCGTCTGCTTGTCGATGGACAGCCAGAACTTGACCACGATCACCCCGGCGTCGGCGACCTGTTCTTCGAAGTCGTTGATTTCACTGTAGGCCCGCAACCAATCCGCCGGGCTGCAAAAGCCCTCGATTCGCTCCACCAGCACCCGGCCATACCAGGATCGGTCGAACACGGTGAATTTGCCGCGCGCCGGAAGATGCCGCCAGAAACGCCAGAGATACGGCTGCGCACGCTCCTCTTCTGTCGGTGCGGCAATCGGCACGATGTTGTATTGCCGTGGGTCCAGTGCCGCAGCGACCCGGCGGATCGCCCCACCCTTGCCCGCCGCGTCGTTGCCTTCGAACACCGCGACCAGCGCGTGGCGGCGCATGCGTTTGTCGCGCAGCAGCCCGGAAAGCCGTGCCTGTTCGGTGATCAGTTGTTCTTCGTAATCGTCCTTGGTCAGACGCAAGTTCAGGTCGAGGCTGTCGAGCAGGTTGACCTGATCGACACTGGGAAAAACCGGCGCAGCGCTGACTTTTTCCGGATGAATTTGCGGTCGTTTCAGTGCGGCCTGCAGGCCTTCAAGCAAAATCTTGCCCACCACCAGGCTGCGATAACGCGGGTCCATCCCGGCGATCACGTGCCACGGTGCGTAGTCGCGGCTGGTGCGACGCAAAACCCGTTCGCCAAACTTTACAAAACGGTCGTAAGTTTCAGACTGCTGCCAGTCCAGAGGGCTGATGCGCCAGCTGTGCAACGGGTCGTCAGCCAACGCCTTGAGGCGCGCCTTCATTTGTTTCTTGGACAAGTGAAACCAGAATTTGAAGATCAGCGCGCCTTCATCGCAGAGCATCTTTTCCAGGCGCTCGGCCGAATTGATGCTTTGATCCAGACGCGGGTCCTTGATCACGCCATGAACCCGCGCCTGGAGCATCTGGCTGTACCAGTTGCCGAAGAAAACGCCCATGCGCCCCTTGGCCGGGAGCATCCGCCAATAGCGCCAGGCGGGTGGTCGCGCCAGCTCTTCGTCGGTTTGCTGATCGAAGGTGCGGACCTCGATCAAGCGCGGGTCCATCCATTCGTTGAGCAACTTGACCGTCTCGCCCTTGCCGGCGCCTTCGATACCGTTGATCAAAATGATCACCGGAAAACGCTTTTGCTGCTGAAGTTCGAACTGCGCTTCGAGCAAGGCTTCACGCAGGGCCGGCACTTCGGCGTCGTAGGTTTCTTTGTCGATGGTGTGATCGATTTCGGCAGATTCGAACATGAATGACTCCCTTCCAGATGTGAGCAAGACTAGCGGATTGACCTCTGCATCGTTGGAGAAATCCAATTTTTAAAGCCGCCGAGAAACTCGTGGCGAGGGAGCTTGCTCCCGCAGGACAGCGCAGCCGTCCCCAAAAAACGTTGCGGCTGCTTCGCACCCGAGCGGGAGCAAGCACCCTCGCCACAAAGGCGGATCAGGCACCGCCCCCGTGATCGGCTAGAATGGCCGCCTTGCCGTTGCCGAGCCTGCCATGAAACCTGTAATGCCCCACGCCCAGCTCGACTGGGACGACCAGGGTCGACCGCATTCGCGCGTGTTCGACGATGTGTATTTCTCCGATAAATCGGGGCTGGACGAAACCCGCTACGTATTCATTGAGCAGAACCGTTTGGCCGAACGCTTCGCCGCACTGCCACAGGGCGGACGTCTGGTCATCGGCGAAACAGGCTTCGGCACGGGGCTGAACTTTCTGTGCGCCTGGCAGGTGTTCGAGCAACATGCAGCAGCCGGCGCGCGGATGCATTTTGTCAGTGTCGAAAAATACCCATTGAGCCCCGCCGACCTGCAGCGTGCCCTGGCGCTGTGGCCGGAACTCAAAGCGTTTGCCGATCAGTTACTGGCGCAATACGTGGCCATTCACCAAGGTTTCCAACGCCTGACACTGGCCGACGGCCGGGTCACCCTGACGCTGCTGATCGGTGATGCACTGGAGCAGTTGCCGCAACTCGATGCACAAATCGATGCCTGGTTTCTCGACGGATTTGCCCCGGCGAAAAATCCGGACATGTGGACGGCTGAACTGTTTGCCGAGTTGGTGCGATTGGCCGCACCCGGCTCGACCATCAGCACCTTTACCAGCACCGGTTGGGTTCGGCGCCTGCTGAACGCCGCCGGTTTCAAGATGAAACGCACGCCGGGCATCGGCCATAAATGGGAAATCCTGCGCGGCGAATTCCTAGGCTGGCCGTCAGACGTTCCGGTCCCCGCTCCCGACAAACCCTGGTTCGCCCGACCTGCGCCGCTGACCGGTGAACGCCGCGCCCTGGTGATCGGTGCCGGTCTCGCCGGTTGCGCCAGCGCCGCCAGCCTCGCTGCGCGGGGCTGGCAGGTGAGCGTGCTGGAGCGACACTCGGCCATCGCCCAGGAAGCCTCGGGCAATCCTCAGGGCGTGCTTTATCTCAAATTATCAGCCCACGGCACGGCGCTATCGCAAATGATCGTCAGCGGCTTCGGCTACACCCGACGCCAACTCGAACACTTGCAACGGGGCATCGACTGGGACGATTGCGGCGTGCTGCAATTGGCGTTCAATGCCAAGGAAGCCGAACGTCAGATGCAATTGGCGGCGGCGTTTCCCGAGGACTTGCTGCACCTGCTGGATCAACCCCAGGCACAAGCCCGGGCCGGAATCGGACTGACCCACGGCGGCCTGTATTTCCCGGAAGGTGGCTGGGTCCATCCACCGGCGTTGTGCCAATGGCAGGCTGCGCACCCACAGATCCAAGTGCTCGCGCACCACGATGTGCTCGAACTGCGCAAGGCCGATGGCCAGTGGCAAGCCTGGGACGGCGAACGCTTGCTCGCCAGCGCACCGGTGGTGGTGCTGGCCGGCGCCGCCGAGATCCAGCGCTTTTCCGAAAGTGCCGAGCTACCGCTCAAGCGCATACGCGGGCAAATCACTCGTCTGACACAAACAGCGCAAAGCCAGGCGCTGAACACGGTGGTTTGCGCCGAAGGTTATGTCGCCCCCGCGCGCCTGGGCGAACACACCTTGGGGGCCAGCTTCGATTTCAAGAGCGACGACCTGACCCCGACCACGGCCGAACACTTGGGCAATCTGGCCATGCTTGAGGAGATTTCCCACGACCTGGTCATACGCCTGCAGGCGAATGAACTTGAACCGGAACACCTTGAAGGACGCGCAGCCTTTCGTTGCACCAGCCCCGACTACCTGCCCATCGTCGGGCCCTTGGCTGACCATCAAGCCTTCGCCCAGGCCTATGCCGCACTGAGCAAGGACGCCCGACA
This sequence comes from Pseudomonas sp. GL-RE-29, assembly GCF_019947275.1. Lineage (NCBI taxonomy): Bacteria > Pseudomonadati > Pseudomonadota > Gammaproteobacteria > Pseudomonadales > Pseudomonadaceae > Pseudomonas > Pseudomonas sp. GL-RE-29. The sequence continues at coordinate 8,971 of NZ_JAGYGD010000016.1, read as the reverse complement.
GGTGCCGGACGTCGAATGCCCCTGGCTTGACGGTTTGTACGTCAACAGTGGCCACGGCTCACGCGGCCTGATCACGGCGCCGCTGTCCGGAGAACTGCTGGCGGCCTGGCTGGATAACGAGCCCCTGCCCCTGCCCAGAAGCGTCGCCGAAGCCTGTCATCCCAACCGGTTTGCCTTGCGGCGCTTGATCCGGGGTAAGTAGCCCCGGTCACTCAATCGCCCGGAACAGCACAGAGCCCCAAATCAACCAGTCTCAAGGCATCGTTGGTCAAGCGTTCCAGAACCGCATTTTCGGCGTCCTCTTTGGCAACCTTGATCACATTGAGTTGAGTGAGGTAACTACCGGTGGTGAGACTGTCGGCCTTATCGAATACCGCCTCGATCTTTGCCGAGAATGTTTCGTCGACTGAAACGAATTGACGTGGGTGATTGCGCTTCAGGTAATCGGTCCAAAAAGGCTGCTTTACCAAGAACTTCAGGAGTTCGGGTGACAGTTCTGCGGATGTCACTCGAGTTTGCGCCGTGTCCAGAGCTGTTCGAGTAACACCACTGAGAGACGCATAGCGCATGTGCCGTGGCTGACCCGGCAACTCGAAATGCTCCGCCAGACCGGTTCGATAGGCCAGGCTTACTTCCAGGGGGTCGACCGTCGGGTTGTCCTTGATATGTTCCTGGGCAATACGGTCCAGTTGATCCAGGCGAAACAGGCCACGGGCCAATTTCAGCAGCGGCGCCGCCGTCGATTGCTTGCCGCCAGCAGGATTGATCACCCTGTCGATCTCCACCGCCACTTCCAGATGGCTGAAATTCAATGCCGCCGAATCCGTGCAGTTGATCGGGTTGGCCGCCAGTTCCAGTACGTGTTCTCGCAGCGCTGAATTGCCCTCGGCCGCTTCCAATACCCGCCAGACACGAAGGGTCATGTCCTCCTGCACGTGTTCGGAATCGGCGGTATGAATCAGTTCCGACAGCAACCGAAACAGCCCATCGGTCTGCGGATCGTCCTTGAGTGCGGTCCAGATCGCGTTTCGCTTGTTAAATGTCTCGCCAGCAATTTCCGGCAACCAAAGCGACCGTGCAGCCTGTTCGTTCAGGCGTGTGATGTCGTCCTCAAGGTAGCCCATGCCGGTACCCACGCTGTCGCGATACTCCTTGAGCCGGGTGAGGCTCGTATCCGACAGAGAGTTGTGTCGCAAATTGATCGTCTCGCTGAAACGGCGCGGACTGCTGAACAGCCAGTCTGGCAAGTCCTTGATGTCATTGTCGCGCAGGTCCACACGATCCAGATTGGGCAGACGCGACAGCCCTTTGGGCAACTCCGTGGCGCGGGTTTCGCGCACGGAGAGGAAACGCAGATCGAACATTTTGCTCACGTCCGGTGTAGCACCGAGCGGGTTATAGCCCAGGTTCAAGGTTTCGAGTGTGCGCAGGTTGGAGAGCTTTAGCAGTGTCTGTTCCGTCAGTTTTATCTGGTTTTTCTCCAGACTGAGTTGCTTGAGACCGGGCATCAACGACAAAACCTCCGGCAGCAATGTGAGCTTGTTGTTGTCGAGCTGAATGGACTCAACCTTCTTGAACGCTTTAATGAAATAGGCGACGTCGTTACCCAACGCCATGTTCTTCAGCGATAGACGGCTTACATGGTCGAAGGAGATTTCGGCTGGCAGGATCGGCAGTTTTCCAATCCGCATGCCGTCCAGCTTCAGGCTCGAAGTCCCATCGTTGAGCACGCTGTACAAACGTCGCCAGCTGTCCTCGATGATCTCCGCCACTTGGCTGCGGCTACGCAGGTATTCGCCGCGCTCGCCGCCCACATCCTTCCAGTCAGCTTCATCGATACTCCACGTCTCAAGCAGCGTGCGTAACTGCGTCAGCTGTTGCTGAAGCTGTTTGACCGCATTCGCCCGGGCCAAATGATCACTGCCCAATTCATCGAGAAATGTGCCGGCAGTTATCTCGGAGAACAGCGGATAGAGTTTCCTGACCTTGCGCACCAATCGCTTCGAGTGATTGGTGGCAGCGACAGGGGAATCGCCTAGAGTACAACCCGTCTCTGTGGGTGCAGGTTCTATCGTACCGGTGGACAGGAATTGCCTAGCCTCCGTCCGCTCCTCGATGACTTTCTCCAGCAAACGAGCACGCAGACGCCCACCATCGCCGGTTTCCGTGAAGCCGAAAGCAAGACGCTGCGGTGACGGTATCGCCGTGATGATTGCATCAAAGAGACCGTTCGGCCCCGTTGAAGCGGACCCTAGAGATTTGCCGTCGCTGCCGAATGGCCTGTAGCTTTTCCCCGACTTGACGACAATGCACTTGAGCGCCGTATCGCTGGTGTCGCTGCCAACGCTTTCCAGAAGCTTGCCTTTGGGTGTGTTCTCCCGCAGCTCCAGTCGAATGTTGTGGTCCCAGTCCGTCAAGCGACTGAGAAACTGAATGCCAAGTTTTTCACTGTCGGCCCCGGCAATCGCCGGCAAGTAAAACCCGGCGAGCGCCCGGTCCAGACGTACCTCAGCCGATGCCGCGCGAATGTTCTGCGCCAATTCCATGGGTACTCGCCCGGTCGCTCTCAGGTGCAAGCGTTCGACACTCGACGCCCCATCAATCAACTCTCGGGCCACACGTGCGGGAATCTCCGGAAATACGCTGCGCACTTTATGCACATCACCCACCAAACTGCGGTCATGGATTTCGTATAGATGATCAAACAATGGCTTGGGGTCTGTCTTGATCGCCGCTCCCAGTTTCTTTGCCAGCAATTGGCTTTGCGCCGTCTTTTCGCTTTTCACGCCCAGCAACGCATCGACTTCGTGCGAGTACAACCCGGCCACAACCGTATCCAGCAACTGACCCTTGGCCAACTGGTCGAGGGTCATGTCAACACTCAGAACGTCGTCCTCCACGTCGGCGTTTTTCGGGTACGACGCGGTGATCTCAAGTTGTTCATTGAGCACTTTGATATAACGATCAGTCGGCCACCCGGCCAGCCTTGGCAACGTGTGAAGTTGTTCCTCCACATAGCGATTGCCCGTCGTTTCGCCACGTTCCATGGCCGAGATGAATTGACGCAACTGATGCTCCAGCCTGAAGCGCTCGACCGAATCTTTCAGGCGGGCGGGCAAGCGCAGGTTTTCTTCACTCAAACGATGTAACTGGCTGAGCGAAGTACCGGTTGCCTTGCGGATTTTCTCCAGACGACTGTCGTCGATTGCGGTCAGATGCGAGTTGATTCGCTTGAGAGCATAAGCGCCATGGGCCCACTCCTCCGTGCGCTCGAAGGGCTGTCGCCAGCCCCCCTCGCCATTGTGTTCAAGGGGCGGTTCGTAGGCACCGAAACGCGTGGGGTGCTTGATGTGCCAGGTTTTTGCGGCCGAATCGAAACCGACTGAAAAGACGCGGCCGTCGATCTGGATGTAAGTCTGATCATTGATCCGATAGAGCCCCTTGGCATCGGCAACGTTTTCTTCATCGAACGTAAACGATTGCTCATAGGGCGCAAGTTCTGACTTCCACAGACGAAGCCCACCGCCGGGCTTGAGAATGGGCAGGAACTGACCGAAAAATTCCGGATGGGAGCTGACGACCTTGGTCGCGAGTTTGCTCACCAGCTTTTGTCCTGCCGCAAAGGCCCCCATCAGCGCGATGTTTTCCCCGACAGTGAGCAGGTGCGCGAGCGCTTCGTCCTTGTCCCCCTGAGTCCAATCCTCCACGCCGTCATAAACTTCGGCCAGTAATTGCCCGAGTGCCACGCCCATCATCAGTTGCCCCACCACCGGAACGAAAAGCCCCGCAACCGTACCAAGGGTCAAACCGAGGTCGAGATACTTGAGCAAGCGCTTTTGACGGGCGTCTTCATCAACATCGGTAGTGGGCACGGCCAGTTTCCTGGCGTCGACCTGCAACTTGCCCACTTGGCTCTGAAGCATGAAATCGAAAAGTGATGTGGTGATTGGCAGTTGCTTGATAAACCCCAGGCTACGGGTCTCATCGAACGTGGCAAAAAAATCCGCTTTGTCGTCTTCATCGATGCTGTGGGCGAAGTAGTCCTTGTAACTGCCGACGCTGAGCTTGAGGGTCAGGTATTGCTTGAAGTCAGCAAACTTCGAGTATTCGTAAAGAGGCCGATGGGGTTCACCCGGCATGTAAACCAGACACCACTCGTCGGGGTATTCCTCGACAGAGCGCACGGAAAACACCACCACGCCCCACACGCAGCAGTTGTGTATTTCAATGCCCTGCATGATCAGCGTTTTGGCGCCGTGAACCAGGGTTGACGCCTGTAGAGTGTGGCCGGTCTCGGGCCCGAACATGGTCAGCAGGGCCTTGTAGATCGCCTCGTCGATATGACCTTTCATCAACGCCATGTGGGTGTCCATCAACATCAACAGGCGTTTGAGCTGCTTGATGTCAGGCACTTGGGCACCGGTGGCGACCACTTTGCCATCCCGGCTGGTCAGGCCGAAAACGTCCTGGAAATGCTCCTGATAGCGTTTCCCCAGATCCAGCTCGCGGCAAAACGTGGCAAAGGCTTGCGGCGTTAGCTCGGCGACGCCGGCCGGCGCACTGGTCACCCGCACAACGCTGCCCGCGGGAAAACCATCGGTCGCCGCTTCATCCTCGGTGAAGTTCTGCATGGCCGCTTCCAGCAAGCTGTGAGTAGCCGCAGGCACTGCATGGGTCGCACCCGATGACGGCGGCGTATCGCTGCAGCCGCAATCAGCGCCGGGCAACTCCAGGTGGTCGTTTTCGACATCGAAACGGGCTGGCCATTTGGCACCGAGGGCCAAGGTCAGCGCCTCGATGCAAAACACTTTCAGCGGCTGCAACTTGCGCAGGTTCGTATCGACTTTCGCCTGACAGAGTTGAAATTCACGAAGGGTTTTATCCAGCGCCCCGATCATTTCGGGTTTGGCTTGGGCCAGCCATGTTGGCAAGGTTTTTTCAAGCACCTGGGCGGTGTCCAGATCGCCCGTGGCGTCGAGCAACGCGGCCAGCTTCTCTTCCTGAGTCAACGGCACAACGGTCTCGGGTGTGGTCTCGGTGGTAGCCATCAGCAATCTCCTTATTGCAGATTCGAGCAGTCACCTTAACCAGTTGGCGCTTGGGAAAATAACGCGAATTCCTGCACGGATTCATGGGGAACACAGCAGAAATCTGCATGTTTGAGATAACTATCTACCGCACTCAATTGAGCACGTTCTGCTATTGGGCTGCGCCATAGCCGTTCGCGCTTATAACTGATCGTTCTAAAACTCCCACTACCGAGGCGGGTCAGTTTCTGAGTACCCGCCATTTTGGCGCGGAATCGATTGACCCTCCCCAACGGAAAAACCGGTAAGGAATTTATGTGCGGATTAGCTGGCGTATTCCAAAGGCGCTAGACAAGGGGTTTCAGCGTCTTCTGAGGCCCCGGAGAGTCCCTCAAGGGAACATTGATTGGTACAAAAATTGGTACGAGCTCCATCCCTTCCCACGGCGTCCTGCCGAACGAACATCATCACTCAAAGCAATCGCTCGTCGACTCACCCTCGCAGAAATAACACGCCTCGATTACTGTATATCCGAACAGTATACGCAAGGCGCAACCGTGGACCCGTACGAAATCGAAGACACCAGCGACTGGCTGGGCAATCCGACCCAGTTTGAAACCGTCAAGCATTACGCAAGTATGCTCGAGGAAGACGTCCAAAATCTGAAACGCCAGCTGAGGGCGGCTAAAGAAACCATTTCCACTCTCGTCGAAATGAACGACCAACTGTCTGCCGAGCTCGAACGGAAACGTATCTGGATGGCGAACCTCGAAGCCGAGACCACCGATCAGCTATCGCAAATCCAAAGCTTGACGAGAATCCTCGATCAAAAAGAAGTGGTCATTCGCGAGTTACAGGCGAGAAGGCGGAAAGGATCACCCGCCGATTATGAAAGCCTTGAGCGCGACCTGGCATCCCTCGTAGAACTTCCAAAATGAACCGAGAACTAGAAAAACTGCTAACCAGCGCAGCACGCCACCAATCTTCTCGCTGTGCTTACCAAATTCGTCACCGAATGCTGCTTGGCAGATATATGCCACGCCCGCTCCGACTCCCGTGAACATGACCCCCATAACGAAATGCTCAAGTGACGAAGCCAAAAGCCCCTTAACCGCTGCCCCGCTGAATCGCGACCAAGCGGTTCCAAGGAACGCAAGAAATGCGACAGCAGCACCACCATTTATTATTAAGGCACTCTTTATAGCGAGGTGCGAAGTCGCGATAGTCGCCCGCAACATCTCCATCTGACTTTCATGATTACGCTGATTGTCATTTTGCCAATCCACCAAGCTGGACTTGAATTGCTCAATGCGTGCCTGTTCGCGATCAACACCTTCTGGTGTTTGATGTGACTCTGTCTCAATCATGCCTACCAGATTAGAAAGGCTTTCGAGTGAAACTTCTGATAGTCCTTTCTTTTTTGCCGAATCAATTTCCCAGCGGAGAATCGATATAACGTCCGATGTCAGCATTGAGCAATTCTCTCTAAAGGGGTGGCGAGAGTGTGTCGATCCACAAGATTTTAGGCAAGGCCACTCCACCAAGCATGTCGCTGGTCATGCCAGTACCTCCAGCGCGCGCTTGTAAATAGCCAGTCGATCAGCCTGCCCATTCAAGCCACCATTCACCTTGCGAGTGATCGCCTCGAACCTTTCCGCGTCCGCCAGTTCATTCAGGCCATTGCTCGACCAGAACCATGCAGCTGACAGCGCGGCATAACCCGGCTGCTCCAGTAATTCTGGCTTGCTGAGCAGATCAACGCTCAGCGCCGAGCCGCACGCCTGATAGTTGACCCAGCCCGTGACCTGAATCAGCCCCCTGCCCCGGTACCGCCAACCGTCGCCCGTCACGGCAGGCCCATTGCCCAGGCGCGAAGCGTAGACGATGTTTGCGATCTGCTCGGGCTTGCGCGCGACACTGGTAGCTGTCATCAGGTTGAACCGCTTCGGCCAAGTGCGGATCAGTCCCTCGGCGCTGTAGTTCAAGTTTTCGACCAGCGTGCGCAACTGGCCGGACTCGTGCCCGATCTGCGCCAGGAACGCGGCGACACGCAGCCGACCTTCGATGTTGAACCGCGTCATCGCGTCATTCAGTGCGGACACAAAGACGCCGGCAACTGGGCCGGCGTTCGGGAGGATCTGCAGCAATTGCTGCTGGGTGATCGGCATCACTTTTCTCCAGGCAAAAAAATCCCGCTCGATGGCGGGTGCTTTGTATTGCTTGCGCGTTAGGTCAGTTCGGTGACCAGCGACTCTGGGTCGGCCGTAATGACCGGAACCGCTGGCTCAGTCGGCCATACCGGAGCGGCATACCAAGTCGGCTGAGCCGTCACTTTGCCCAATGCGAACTTGTAGGTTTTCCAAGCTTTGAGATTGATCAGCAGAGCGGCCTGCTCAGCCTCATCTTCTTCAGTCGCCTCTCCCGCATCGATGCCGTAGCCGAGCGTGTCGATCCGATCCTGAATGCGAGCGATCTGTGTCAGTGACTTGGCATTCCTCGCGGATAACTCGGCCTTCGCGACGGCGAGTTGTGCGGCCTGCGCAGCAGCGTCCTTCATTGCCTTCGTGATGAGTTGTGACCAGTCGATATTCATTCAACGACCTCCGGAGCCGTAGTTGTTGAAGGTTCCGGCAGGGGAGCGGGAAAAACTACCGGTCCATTCGGGACGTTTTCAAGCGGAACAGGAAATGCCTGCTCTGGGCTGTAGTTAACTGGAAGCGGCAGGATCAGCGTCAGTTCAAGTTCTCCACCGACGTTGTCGACCTGGCCGGCAAACCACGGGGAGTTGATCGCGCTGGTCGGAAGCGAATCGCCATCGGCCATTTTAGAGAAGTCGAACGCCTCGCCATTGATGATGAGAGTGGCGCCAGCGCGAGATACTTCCAGCGTGTCATCGCGACGCTGTGGGGAAAGTTTAATATTCATTTAGAACCATCTTCCTTTGGCAATATAGGTATATGAGTAAGTCTGCACATAGTTCCAATATTGGATAAGTGAGAATGCTCCAGGTGTGGATGGGCTGGCACGACAATAACCTTGGAATACGTTGGATACGTTAACTCCTGAAATATTTACCAAGACAACGTACGCCGCATTAATGAATGCAGCAGGAAAACCAATAGTCGCAGAATATGCCTGCGAGGTAGTGGATTGATCTATCCCACCTATCGTGCTCCCGCGACATTCCATTGAGCCATCGGCGTACTTTATGTATGTGCCGTTGGCGTTTGTTCCAGTTTCGATGATGGCACCAGTGGGAACGCCGCCGGACTGCGATACTGTCCCGACGATGTTTCCTTCGTGGTAAATCGCACGAGCAACCGCACCATAAGACCAGCCCCCGAGTTTTAATCGGTTATCCGTGTCCAATCCAAAGTGCAGGCCGTAGGTTCCCTCGCGAAGAAATGACATGACCGCAGAAGCAGCGTTGTTTGAAGCATTGGACAGGGTGAGCGGTGTATCCCTGTCGTGACCACTTGAGCTGATCGTGGCGATGCTTGGAGTTGTGGCGGAAGCTAAGGTTGTCCCGTCTGCCGTGTTAATGATCCCTTTACCTACGAACGGAGCGGCGCCCACAGTAGTTGCAGCTGTACCACCCTTGTTTACGGGCAATACGTCGTAGTTGCCGGTTGTGCCCAGCGCAGCCAGCTTGGCGCCATACTGATTCACCAGTGCTCGCAGGGCATCGGCCGAGTCTTTGACGTAACCCTGCATCGGCGCCAATGCGTAGACGCCGGCGGCGTTGGTTGCGCCCTGATAGTCTGGCGAGATCGACAAGGCCGTGTCGCTGGCGATGTTGGTCACCTCATACCAGCCACCGTCCGGCCCGCGGAATGCATCGCCGACCCGAGCATTGGCAATAAAAGCAGTGCCCGCACCAAGCACGGCATTGGAATTTTGGGTGACAGAGACCGTCCCGGCTTTATACCAAGGCATGGTGCTTC
>NZ_JAGYGD010000015.1:0-145603 GCF_019947275.1 Pseudomonas sp. GL-RE-29 | reverse complement strand
ACAACGCGGCAATGGCGGCTTGTCGATCTCCAATCTGGAAACCTTTTTATGAGTCCTATCTGGCCAGAGGCCTGGCAAAAACCCAAGCCCTGGTCATCCTCGCGCGCAAGCTGTGCCGGGTGGCATTCGCTCTCATGAAAAACCAGAGCGAATACCAGCCGAATTTAAGGCTGCAGGGTTCCCCTGCAACATAGAATCTCCCACAGGGGATGGTGTTATCAGGGTGGACATCAAACTTTTTGATAGTTATCGCCGATAATTCAGCCTAAGCGTCGTCAGGAACCTGCTGTTACAATGCCGGCCTGCGAATCTTCAGACTCTTTAGATCAGGAGCACACCGGTGCCTGTCGTTTTTGTCGCCGCTTCCAAGCTGCCAACGCCTTTTGCGCAATTCACCATGCACGGCTTTCTCGATGAAGCCACCGGCCGCGAGCACGTCGTGCTGAGCCTGGGTGAGATCGCCGACGGTGCCCCGGTACTCGGCCGGTTGCACTCCGAATGCCTGACGGGCGATGCCTTGTTCAGCCAGCGTTGCGACTGCGGTTCGCAACTCGAAGCCGCGTTGCAAGCCATTGCCCGCGAAGGTCGCGGCGTATTGCTGTACTTGCGTCAGGAAGGCCGTGGCATTGGCCTGCTGAACAAGATCCGCGCGTATGAGCTGCAGGATGGCGGTGCCGACACCGTCGAAGCCAACGAGCGCCTGGGTTTTGCCGCCGACCAGCGTGATTACGCCATGTGCCTGCCGATGCTGGAACATCTGGGCGTTAAGTCCCTGCGCCTGATGACCAACAACCCACGCAAGGTCAAGGCCTTGACCGATATGGGTATCGTGGTCGCCGAGCGCGTGCCGTTGCACACCGGCCATAACCCGCACAACAAACTCTACCTGGCGACCAAGGCCAGCAAACTCGACCACATGATGGGCAACGAACATCAGGGCGAGGTAGGCCGGGCGTGACCCGCGGTCAGGTGCGGCGTCGACTGTCCGTCAACTGGTGGCAATACCTGGCGCTGGCCTTGGTGCCGCTGTTCGTGATCAACGGCGTGTTCGGCCAGGGCGAGGCTATCTTGCCGGTGCTGGCGATGCCGTTGTTCATCGCCGGTGTGGCTTCGATGTTTGTCAGCCTGAAATTTTTCGGTGGCTACAAGCATGCATTGATCGCCACCCAGAAAGCCCTCGATACCCCTGAAGAGCCCGCCGCCTGGATCAGCCTGGCGGCCAAGCGTCGTACGGCATTTCTTGCTGCCGGTTTGCCAGCATGGATCGGTGCATTGGCGGTCTTCGTCGGCCTCGAAGCAGTGCCGCTGTTCCTGCTGGCGCTGTCGACCACGGTGCTGTTTTACCTCTACCGTATCCCGCGTCAACTCGGCTGATGCGTCCTGTCTGGCTGGCGGTTTTGATGCTGGCCGTCAGCGGCTCGGCAGCGGCTGTCGAACGGGTGGTCAGCCTCGCGCCGTCCCTCTCTGAAATCGTTGTCGAGCTGGACTCTGCGGATCTTTTGGTGGGTGTGCTGGATGCCGGTGAGCGTCCTGTGCAACTCAAGAACCTGCCATCCGTTGGCCGCTACGGCCAGTTGGACATGGAGCGACTGCTCAGCCTGAAGCCGGATTTATTGCTGCTCTGGCCCGGCAGCGTCGCCCCGGCCCAGCGTGAACAACTCAAGCGCTTGAACATCCCGACCTACGTCGCCGAACCCCACAACTTGGAACAGCTCACCGCGCAGATCGAGGCGATTGCCACTCAGCTCGGGCGGCCTGAGCGTGGGGCTTCACTGGCGGCGGATTTGCGTCAGCGGCTGGATGATCTGCGCCAACGCTACCGCCGGGATCAGCCGTTGCGGGTGTTCTATCAGGTCTGGGATCGACCGTTGTACACCGTTGGTGGCGGGCAGATCATCAGCGATGCGCTGGAAGTGTGCGGGGCGAAAAACGTGTTTGATGACCTGACACTCCCGGCGCCGCAAATCAGTGTGGAAGCGGTGCTGCAGCGTAATCCCGAAGTGATTCTGGCCAGTGATCAGGCGCAGTTGGATGCGTGGAAGGCGTGGCCGCAGGTGAGAGCAGTGGAGCAGGGGCAATTGCGGCTGGTGACGGACAAAGGCCTGGAGCGGCCGAGCGGGCAGATGATCGAGGCGACGGCCAAGATGTGCGAGTTGATCGCACCAGAGCGCTGAGATGGCACCCCGCCCCCTGTAGGAGCTGCCGAAGGCTGCGATCTTTTGATCTCGCTTTTGACAGATTCGAAAGCGCCGAGGATCAAAATCAAAAGATCGCAGCCTGCGGCAGCTCCTACAGGTGATCTCAGCGGACTTCAGGCGTCCACGTCACCCCAAACATCCATGCCCGACCTTCCTCGCGATACCCATATTGGCTGCCTTCATGGCTGTACAACGCCCGGCTGTAATCCTTGTCCAGCAGGTTATCGACCTTCAGTTCCAGTTTGATCTCGCGGTTGAGCTCCCAACTGCTGCGCAGCCCCAGCAACGCATAACCACCCAATGGCTGCTGATTGTTCAGGTCGTCATAGCTGCTGCTCACCGCTTGCCAACTCGCACCCATGCCCAATCGGTCAAACTGTCGATCCAGGTCCCAGCTCAATGTACGTCGAGCACGACGGGCCAAGGTATGACCGGTGTCACGGTCACGAGGATCAATGATCGCTACGCCAAGGTTGCTCTGCCAACCAAACAGTTCCTGCTTCAACGCCGCTTCGAAGCCGTTGATCCGTGCCGAGGCGACGTTCTGCGGGCGCGAGTTGCTACCGAAGATGATCGCGTCTTCCAGGTCCGTGCGGTACAGCGAAGCTTCGAGGCGACTGTTCTCGGTCAGCTGACTGCGCCATTGCAGCTCATAGCTTTTTGAGGTTTCAGGCTTCAGGTCCGGGTTGCTGAAGTCCGGGTAGTACAAGTCGTTGAAGGTCGGCGCGCGGAAGCCTTCGCTGTAGCTCAGCAACACATCGTTGTCCGGGTTCATCGGCAAGGTGAGGGTGCCGCTCCAGCTGTTCTGGCCGCCGAACTGCTGGTTCTGGTCGCGGCGCAGGCCCAGTTCGGTGGAGAAACTGTCGGTCTGAAAGCGATGCTGGATAAACGCCGCGCGGTTCCAGCGGCTGTCTTCGTCGAAGTCCGTGGTGCTGTTGACCCGGTCTTCGTACCAGTCGCCGCCGAGGATCAAGCTGTTGCGTTCATTGAGCTTCAGATCGTTCTGCCACGTTACCGAGTCGCGGTAGGTGTTGAACACGCTGCGTTCATCGCTGAGTTTGTCGAAGGTTTTCTCGCGGTTTTCGCTGTGGCCGAATTCGATCCGGGTTTTCCACAGGTCATTGACCCGCGCGTCCATATAGCTGCTGACGCTGCTCACATCGAATTTGTTGTACGGCTGCTCCTGGACTGACTCGAAGGTATTCAGGTCGAAGCGGCCGAACGGGTTGTCGTATTCACTTTTGCCCCGGTTATCCAGCACGTTAGCGCCGATTTCAATGTCATCGGTCAAGGCATGGCTGAGGCTCAGGCTGAACGATTTATTACGGTACGCGTCGTGATCGCTGTCGCTGGGATAGGACTCATGAGTGCGGTCGATCCCGGCGGTTTCATCGAGGCTGGCGCCGAGGTTGAAGCGGGTCTGCGCATCGCCGCCGGACAAACCGACGCTACGCTCCCAAGTCTGGTCGCTGCCAAAACCTACGTGCATTCGGGGTTGCAGGCCTTGTTCGCCGCCGCGCCGGGTGAAGATCTGGATCACCCCGCCAATCGCATCGCTGCCGTAAATCGCTGAACGGGAACCGCGCAGCACTTCCACGCGCTCGACCTGTTCGATATTGATGTGTTGCAGGTTGCTGTCGCCGGACGTCGAGTTGCCGATCCGTTGTCCGTCCACCAGCACCAGACTCTGGGCCGATTGGGTGCCACGGATATACACCCCCGGCAGGCTGCCACGGCCGCCGGTTTGCGCGATTTGCACGCCCGGTACGCGACGTAGCAGGTCGGTGACGCTGTTTGGTTGCAGTCGGTCGATGTCTTCACGAGTGAACACGGTGTTGGCGGCGCTGCTGTCATTGCGTGCCTCGACCTGACGGTTGGCGCTGATCAGTACGTCCGGCAGCTTCAGGGCCTGGTCGCGTTCGAAGGAGTCGGCCAGCAGGGGGCCGGACGGCAGAAGAGTCAGCGTCAGGGCGAGGCGAGAGAGTTTCATAAAATTCCGCGACAAGTCAGGCACGACGCAACCCCTGTAGGAGCTGCCGAAGGCTGCGATCTTTTGATTTTGCTTTTATGACTGAGTTGCAGCCGCCGAAGATCAGGATCAAAAGATCGCAGCCTTCGGCAGCTCCTACAGGGGACCGGTTTAAATTTTCAGCAGTTGCAGGCGTTCGCGAATAGAGGCTTCGATCCCGGCCTCATCCAGCCCGCACTCGGCCAGCATCTGCGCAGGCTTGGCGTGTTCGACGTAGATGTCCGGCAAGCCCAGGTGCAGCATCGACTTGAGAATGTTCTCGCGAGCGAGGAACTCACTGACCGCTCCACCGGCACCGCCCATGATCGCGTTTTCTTCGACGGTCACCAGCAACTCGTGACTGGCGGCGATTTTGCGTACCAGTTCTTCGTCGAGGGGTTTGACGAAACGCATGTCGACCACGGTGGCATCCAGCGTCTCGGCGACTTTCAGCGCTTCGGCCAGTTGCACGCCGAACACCAGCAGGGCGACTTTGTTGCCCTGACGACGCACCACACCCTTGCCGATCTCGATTGGCTCGAGGTCTTTCTCGATGGTCGCATTCGGGCCGTTGCCACGCGGATAACGCACAGCCGCCGGACCTTCGTACAGATGGCCGGTGGTGAGCATTTTGCGCAGTTCGTTTTCGTCGCTCGGGGTCATCACCAGCATGCCGGGGATGCAGCGCAGGAACGACAGATCGAAGCTGCCAGCGTGGGTCGGGCCGTCTTCACCCACCAGGCCGGCGCGATCAATGGCGAACAGCACGTCGAGGTTTTGCACAGCGACGTCATGCACCAACTGGTCGTAACCGCGTTGCAGGAAGGTCGAATAGATCGCCACTACCGGTTTCGCGCCTTCGCAGGCCATGCCGGCCGCGAGGGTCACGGCGTGCTGCTCGGCAATCGCCACGTCAAAGTAGCGCAGCGGGAAGCGTTCGCTGAAGGCCACCAGGTCGGAGCCTTCCTTCATCGCCGGGGTAATCCCGACCAGACGCGGATCAGCCGCGGCCATGTCGCACAGCCATTCGCCGAACACGCCGGAATACTTCGGACCGCTGGCTTTTTTCGGCGCGGCGGCAGGAGCATCCAGTGGTTCGAGTTTGGTGATGGCGTGGTAACCGATCGGGTCGACTTCCGCCGGGGCGAAGCCTTTGCCTTTCTTGGTGACGATGTGCAGGAACTGCGGGCCTTTCAGATCGCGCATGTTGCGCAGGGTGGCGATCAGGGTCGGCAGGTCGTGGCCATCGATCGGGCCGATGTAGTTCCAGCCCAGCTCTTCGAACAGCGTGCCGGGAACCAGCATGCCTTTGGCATATTCTTCGGTACGACGGGCGATTTCCCAGGCGCCGGGCAGGCGCGACAGCACTTTTTTGCTGCCCTCGCGCATGCTCGCGTAGGTGCGGCTGGAAAGGATTTTCGCCAGATAGTTCGACAGCCCGCCGACGTTGCGCGAGATCGACATGTCGTTGTCGTTGAGGATCACCAGCATGTTGGCATTCACTTCCGGCGCATGGTTCAGCGCCTCGAAGGCCATGCCGGCGGTCAACGCGCCGTCGCCGATCACCGCAATCGCCTTGCGATCACTGTTTTGCAGGCGGGCGGCAATCGCCATGCCCAGCGCGGCACTGATCGAAGTGCTGGAGTGGCCGACGCCAAAGGTGTCGTACTCGCTCTCGGAGCGACGCGGGAAGGCAGCAATGCCGTCCTTCTGGCGCAGGGTGCCCATGCGCTCGCGACGACCGGTGAGGATCTTGTGCGGATAAGCCTGATGACCCACGTCCCACACCAGCCGGTCGTCCGGGGTGTCGAAGACGTAATGCAGCGCGATGGTCAGCTCGATCACGCCCAGGCCGGCACCAAAATGCCCACCGGTCTGACCGACCGTGTAGAGCAATTCCAGGCGCAACTCATCGGCCAGGGTTTCCAGCTCGGCTTCGCCTAACCGGCGCAGGCCGTCCGGCGTGTTCGCGCGGTCGAGCAGGGGCGTGGTCGGGCGCTTGCGGGGAATCTCATGAAACGTCGTGGGCATCAGGCGAATCGTTATAGGTATAAAAGATGCGGCAGTTTACCTGATGCATCGGCCCCTGCCCACGCGTTGGTCTTTTTTGGCGGATACGCCGTCAGCTGCGGCGCTCGACGATATACCGGGCCAGATCACGCAACGGCTCGGCCGCCGCGTCAAACGGTCGCAGCGCGTGCAGGGCCTGGTCACGCAGTTCCAGGGCGTAGGCCTTGGCGGCGTCGAGGCCAAGCAGGGCCGGGTAGGTCGGCTTGTCGCGGGCGATGTCGGCGCCCTGGCGTTTGCCAAGGGTTTCGGTATCGCTTTCGACGTCAAGAATGTCGTCCTGGACCTGAAACGCCAGGCCGATGGCCTGTGCATAACTCTGCAAGGATTTCAGTTCATCTTTCTCGGCACGGCCGCTGGCCAGGGCGCCGAGTTTGACGCTGGCCTCGATCAGCGCGCCGGTTTTGTGCCGGTGCATGTATTCGAGGGCTTTCTGATCGAGCTTCAGACCGACCGAACCGAGGTCGATCGCTTGACCGCCAACCATGCCCGCCGGGCCGGCCGCCAGCGCCAGAGCGCTGACCATTTGCAGGCGGATCTCTGCATCGGCATTGCTCAGGCGCGAGTCGAGCAAGGCGCTGAACGCCAGGCTCTGCAAGCCGTCGCCGGCGAGGATCGCGCAGGCTTCATCGAATTTCTTGTGGGTGGTCGGCTGGCCGCGACGTAAATCGTCATCGTCCATGGCCGGCAAATCGTCGTGCACCAGCGAGTAGGCGTGGATCAGCTCTACGGCGCAGGCTGCGCCGTTGGCTTGCTCGGGCTTGCCACCCAGCGCTTCGCAGGCCGCGTAGGCCAGCAATGGACGAACGCGCTTGCCGCCGTTCATCACGCTGTAACGCATGGCTTCGTACAACCGCGCCAGCTCAGGGCTCGGGGCGGTGAACAGGGTTTCCAGCGCCGCATTGACCCGGGCCTGGCTGGTCGCCGAATACGCTGCAATCATTCTGGCTGGTCCGCGTCGAAGGGTTCCTCGGCCAACTCGCCATCACGTTCGAGCAGCACCTGAACCTTTTGCTCGGCCTGGGCCAGCGCCGCCTGGCAATCGCGGGTCAGACCGATGCCCTGCTCGAAAGCGGTCAACGAGTCTTCCAGCGACAATTCACCATTCTCCAGACGCTCGACCAGCGTTTGCAGGTCAGCGAGGGATTGTTCGAAATCCAGTGCAGCTTTTTTGCGGGCCATGGCGGCGATTTCCGGTTGACGTTAAACCGGCGCGACACTAGCAGATAGGGGGTTTATGGGCAAATGAGCGGGGTGATTTGGCAGCTAAACCCTGTGGCGAGGGAGCTTGCTCCCGCTGGGTTGCGCAGGGGCCCCAAAAGGGCACAACAGTTTTAGCTGACATGCCGCATGCAATGGTTTTGCGACTGCTTCGCAGCCGCGCGGGAGCAAGCTCCCTCGCCACAGGGTTCAGCGTTGACCGGGATTATGGTGTTGAGTCATATGGATAGTGAATTCGGTAGCGAGTACTACGCCCGCCACCGGGCAGGCGTTGCAGGTAGCCCTTATCCAGCAGTTCGGCCAGATGACGGGTTGCGGTCGCTTTAGATACCTTTGCCACGGCTTGATACTGAGACGCGCTGATCCCGTCTTCAAATCCGCGCTCCCCGCCATCCAGCAGGCGATTGAGTACCTTGGTCTGTTCAGTCGACAGTTCAGACTCCCGATGCGCCTGCCAGAATCGCGCTTTGCCCAACACCGACTCGATCCGCGTCATGGCCTGCTGCAAGCTGCGTAGCAAGGTCTGTAGAAACCACTCCAGCCATTGAGTGATGTCCAGGGTAGATTTCTGACTGTTTTCCAGTATGCGGTAATAGCCGGAGCGATCTTCCAGGATGCTCGACGACATGGCGTAGAAACGGATCGCCTGATCCTCGCCCTGGGCCAGTGCAAGGTCGGTGATTGTGCGCGTCAGTCGACCATTGCCGTCATCGAAAGGGTGCAGCGTGACGAACCAGAAATGCGCGATCCCGGCCCGCAGCAGCGGATCGAGCCCCGCCAGATTTCGGCTACTGTCGAACCAGCTGAGAAAGCTCTCGAGTTGACGCTCAAGCCCCTGGCGCGGCGGCGCTTCGAAGTGAACGGTCGGCCTGTCTAGCCGACCGGACACCACTTGCATTGGATCATCGCCGCGCAATGCGCCCACTCGGATGCTCCGGGTGGCGAGGTCGGTGTCTTGATCGGGAAACAACCACTCGTGCCAATCGAGCAATCGTTCCAGCGTCAGTGGCTGGGCGAACTGTTGCGTCGCATCGAGCATCAACTGCGCAAGGCCTTCGCTGCGCAGGCTGACGGTATTGCCGTCGGTCAGCTCCAGCCCCAAGCGGCGCGCCAATGAAGAACGTACTGAGCCGACGTTCAATTGCTCACCTTCAATCGCGGACGAGGTGACAATGTTTTGCAGCAATGCGTCCAGCTCACTCTGGGCGCTGAGCGAAGTCCCCACGGAACTGGCCATGCCCATCAATCGACCTTGTGCCTGAACGCAGTTGCGCAGAAGCGGCGCCAATTGTTCGGCGTGCCAAGTGAAATTCGGCCAATCGGGCTGCTGCCAGATCCAAAAAGGTGCCATTGAGATCGCTAACCTCGAATTGAGTGAGCCGATTAGAATGGCTATTCGGCTCATATAGTGAGCCGAATATGCCGCTTATTCGGCTTACAGTCCAGTCGCGACGTGATTGCCAACGCATTTTCAGAGGGATCTGATTGTGAGGAACCGCCGCAGCGTCTAACCTTCGCGCCCAATACGACCCGACAGTCATGGGTCTTTCAGACGAAACGCAGTCTTCGCATCTGCAACGCGCCTAGGATCAGGCGCAAGGTTTCGTCAGGCATGGCAGGAGGCATCACATGCGCTCATTTCTTTTGCTGCTGATCGGGTTGGCTTGCATGCCGGTTCTGGCCGCGCCGAGTGCCGAATTATCGGAACCGGTAGGCGGCTGGCGCTACAACGGCCTGCTGGACCGCACGGAAAACCCGCAAGCCGCCTATCCAACGCCACCCATCGACCGGGGCGTGCAGCGTAATCGCACGATGATCCAGGGCCAGCTCAAGGCCATTGGCAATCAGCGCGGGCCGCACACGTTGGCGGTCAACGGCAATCCCTTGAACCTGTACACCGACGACCAGGGGCGTTTCGCCCGGCCGTACGCGTTCGGTGCCGGTTCCAACAGCGTCGAAGTACGCAGTGGCGAAGGCCAGTCGCTCAAGCGCGTTCAATTTTATGAAGCCAACAATCTGCGCACGCCGGCGCGGATTCGCGTGGTGCTGGGCTGGGATGACCCCAAGGCCGAGCTCGACCTGCACATCGTTACCCCGGACGGCCAACACGCGTTCTGGGCTCACTCGGCGCTGACCAACGGAGGTGGCCTCGATCCGGACGGCGTCGACGGACCCGGCCCGGAAATGTTCACCATGACCGCGCCGTTGCATGGCACCTATCTGGTTTACGTCAACTATTGGGGCAACTTCGGCAGCGGCGGCTATAACTTCGATGAGACCAGCAACCAGAACGAGGTGATCACCTCGCAAATCAACCTGGTCCTCAACGAAAACACCGTCGACGAAAAACGCGAAACCTTCACCGTGCCCCTGCGCGCGATCGGTGATCTGCTGCTGGTCAAGACTTTCAACTATTAAGCATCCCGCACCACGGATGACATCGGGTTTTGTGAAATGAGCGATAACACTGTTTCCCCGGCTGCCGAAACACCGAGCGCCAAGCTGTCCCGCCGTTGGCCGGCCATCGTGGCAGGGTTGTGTCTGGTGGCGGGCGTGGCTGCTGGCATGGGCTGGTTCATGCAAAAAAGCAAGGCACCCGCTCCGCAACTGGCGGCGGAAAAACTCGGCATGAGCCGCCCCGATGGCTTGCTCGAAACCCACTCCTTGAGCCAATTGCCCAAGGACCTGTTGGCGGTGCCGTTCCTCAAAGAAACCCTGACTGAGGATTTCGTCTTCTATTACGAAACCCATGCCGATCGCCTCGGGCTGATTGGCAGTCTGCGGCGGATCATTTACGAGCATGACCTGAAGCTGCAGGACAGCTTGATCGAGCAGCTATTCGATCAACCGGCTGACGTGGCGCTGTGGCGCGGGGCGGATGGCCGGCTCAAGGATTTCCTGCTGGTGATGGATCGCGGTGGGCTGGCCAAAGTCTTGGAGCCGCTGGCGAAAGTGGCGCTGGATGATTCGCAGCTGAGCAAAATCGCGGACGTGAAAGTCGGCGCCGATGACGTGGCGCTCTATCAACTCACCTACAACGCCAGCAAGGCACTGCTGTTCGCCTCCCATGGCGACAAACTGGTGGTGCTGTCGAACCCGACCAGACTCTACGATCCGCAAAGTGGCGCGACGCAGGAGTCGGGCGGCGTCTCGACCCAAGCCATCGCCGCACTGCTCAACGGCGACAAATTGTTCCCCGAAGCCTTCGGTCTGCAACCTCGCACGCCTGAGGTGAGGCAACGGCTCTCGGTCAATGCCAGTGTGCTGGCGATGGGTTACCAGCGCTTCATCCCGAACTTCGCTGGCTTGCGTTTCGACATGGACGACAAAGGCTGGCACAGCTTCCTCGCCATGGATGAACTGGACGATCAACCGGACTTCGATTTCAAGCCAATCTGGCAAGCCATGCCGATGGGCGCCAGCGCTTGCGTGGCCCTGCCGCTGGCCGCCGAACAACAGAAACCGCTGCTGGTGAAACTCGGCGCTGAAGAGAACGTGGCCCAGGCGCTGACGGATCACATGGCCGGTGCTGCCGGTCTGTGCTGGTACGCCGATTCGCGGCTGTATACGCCGCTGCTGGTGGCCAGCCTGAATGACAAGGACAGCGCCAAATTCGATGGCGATCTGGGCAAGTTGTTTGGCTCGATGGTGGGTGCCTATGAAGCCAAGGTCGATGAGCATGCGTTTCCCGTGGTCGAGAAACAGGAAGGCGAAACTCACCAATGGCAGCGTCAGGTCAGTTCCAACTTCGGCCCTTACAAAGCCAAGGACGCCGAGAGTCCTGACGCAATTACCGGCAAGGCTTTCATGCGTGTGAGCCTGGCGCGTCACGGTTCGACGCTGCTGTTTTCCCTCGACGACAGGCTTGTGGACAAGGCCCTCGGCACCCTCGACAAACGCTTCCCGCCAATGGCCGATGTGGTGCCCAAAGACCTGCTGATGCCGGTCTACTTCGGTCCGGATTCCATGGCGCAACTGATGCAGCAGGAAACCCTCGACAGCCTGCCGCAGGACATGGAGCCGGTGTTCTACAACGCCGCGCAAACCTACCTGATCCCGAAATTGCGCAAGCTCGGCGGTTACGGCAAATACGCCCTGACACTCCCCGAAGGCAGCGAGCCGGATGGTCATTGGCAATGGTTGCCGCTGGAGTGGAAAGCGCTGTGACGGCACTGATCCGAAGCCTCGGCCTGCTGGCATTGCTGCTGGGCAGTCGCGCGTTCGCCATGGAAACACCAGCGCTCGACCCGCAGCAATCCCAGGTATTCCGCGCCTGGTTCGTGCGCATCGCCCAAGAGCAACTGAGCCAGGGCCCGAGCCCGCGCTGGTATCAGCAGGACTGCGCGGGGCTGGTGCGTTTTGCCGCCAACGAAGCGCTGAAAGTCCATGACGAAAAATGGCTGCGCAGCAATGGCCTGTCCAATCGCTACCTGCCGCCGGATCTGCAACTGAGCGATGCCCAGCGCGGCCTCGCCCAGCAATGGCAGCAGGGCGGCGGCAAGGTCGGGCCGTACGTCAACGCGATCAAATTGATCCAGTTCAATAGCCATCTGGTCAGCCGCGATGTGTCTCAAGCGAGACCTGGCGACCTGATGTTTTTCGATCAGGGCGACGACCAGCACCTGATGATCTGGATGGGCCGCTACATCGCCTATCACACCGGCACCACCACACCCACCGACAACGGCATGCGCTCCGCAAGCCTGCAACAACTCATGACATGGAAGGACACCCGATGGATACCCGATGCAGCCAACCCCAACTTCATCGGCGTCTATCGACTGAATTTTCTCGCCCCATGATCGGTGCCCGCATGTTGCGTTTCCTGCCTCTGCTGTTGGTAGTGCTGCTGCCTTTGTCGACGGTCCATGCCGAAGACACGGTCGAGCCGAGTGGCTATACGCCGGTGGCCGGTGAAAGTTTTTTCCTGCTGGCAGACAGCAGTTTTGCCAGCGACGAACAGGCGATGGTGCGACTTGAAGCACCGGGTCGCGACTATCGCCGGTTCCGCATGGAACCCTACGGCGGCGCCGACATTCGGGTGTATCGAATCGACAAGCCGCTGGACTTCCTCAAGCGCCAGAAGAACCTGCACCGCGTAGTGAGTGACGGCCAGTTCAAGGGTGAAGGGCTGTCGAACACGCTCGCGTACTTGTGGGACAACTGGTATCGCAAATCCCGTCGCGTGATGCAGCGGGCGTTCAACTACGAGTCGCGCAAACAGGTCACCGAGGAAGTACCGGAACTGAAGATGGGCGCCGCCATGGTCGCGCCAACGCCCTATGACGCGCAACCGCAATTCGCACTGATTCCGGGCCTGCCGGTGGTCAGCCAGTTTCGCTATCCGCTGTGGCAAGCGAAGCCGATCCAGCCGCCCGAAGGCGTGAACCTCGCCGGTTCTTCCAGTGAGTTCGTCAGCGTCGCGCCGGGTAACGTCTACATCCCGTTGGGCAACCTGAAACCGGGTCTGTACTTGGTGGAAGCGCTGATCGGCAAGTACCGCGCGACCACCATGGTCTTCGTCTCCAACACCGTGGCCGTGAGCAAGATTGCCGGCGATGAATTGCTGGTGTGGGCCGCGCGCAAACACGAAGGCAGTTCGGTGCCCAAGGTCAATGTGCTGTGGACCGATGGCCTCGGCGTGATGAGCAGCGGCGCCACCGATACCGATGGTTTGCTGCGCCTGAAACACGTGAGCCCCGAGCGCTCGTTCGTGATCGGCGAAGACGAAGAGGGCGGTGTTTTCGTCTCGGAAAACTTCTACTACGACAGCGAAATCTACGACACCAAACTCTATGCCTTCACCGACCGGCCGCTGTATCGGCCGGGGGATTGGGTGTCGCTGAAAATCGTCGGCCGCGAGTTCAAGAATGCCCGCGATTCGGTGCAGCCAACGGCTGCCGACGTCAATGTCACGGTGCTGGATGCGACCGGCACGGCGCTGCAATCGTTGGCGCTGAAACTGGATTCCAAGGCCGGTACTCAAGGTCGTTTCCAGTTGCCGGACAATGCGATAGCCGGCGGTTATGA
The DNA here is from genome assembly GCF_019947275.1 of Pseudomonas sp. GL-RE-29. Lineage (NCBI taxonomy): Bacteria > Pseudomonadati > Pseudomonadota > Gammaproteobacteria > Pseudomonadales > Pseudomonadaceae > Pseudomonas > Pseudomonas sp. GL-RE-29. The sequence goes on along the minus strand of NZ_JAGYGD010000015.1, from coordinate 132,079 downwards.
GTTGCGCTTCAGCTACAAAGATCAGGTCTACAGCAGCGCCTTCCGCGTGGCCGAGTACATCAAGCCGCACTTCGAAATCTCGCTGAACCTGGCCAAGCAGGATTACCGCACCGGCGAGCCGGTGAAGGGCAATCTGGTGCTGCTCTATCCGGACGGTAAACCGGTGGCCAACGCCAAGTTGAGCCTGAGCCTGCGCGCCCAGCAACTGTCGATGGTCGACAACGAGCTGCAATACCTCGGGCAATTCCCGGTGGAACTGACCAGCACTGAACTCACTACCGACGCCAAGGGCAATGCGACCCTCGACCTGCCGGCCGCGGAGAACCCGAGCCGCTACATGCTCACCGTATTCGCCAGCGATGGCGCGGCGTATCGGGTCAAGACCACCAAGGAAATCCTCATCGATCGCGGTGCGGCGAATTTCCGCTTGAGTGCGCCGCAGCGCTTCAGTGCGGTGGGCGACAAAGTGGCGTTCAGCTACGTCGGCGAAGGTGAGAATCAAGCGGTTACGCCGAGCAGCTACGGCTGGGTACGCCTGGAAGATCAGAGCGCCGGCGAAGGCAAACTGGCCGCCACCGATAAGGCCTTCACACTGGCCTTCGATCGTCCCGGCACCTACAACCTGACGCTCAAGGATGACCATGGCCGTACCCTCGGCGCCACCGGTCATTCAGTAACCGGCGACGGCGTCAAAGCAGTGCCCGGCACGGTGGAAATCGTCCTCGACAAACCCGAGTACGAGGCCGGCGATGAAGCGCTGGCGCTGATCACCTTCCCCGAGCCGATCAGCGATGCACTGCTGTCACTGGAGCGCGACAAGGTCGAGGCCACCGTGCTGCTGTCCAAGGGCGGCGACTGGCTGAAGATGGAAAAACTCAGCGACACCCAATACCGCGCGCGCATTGCGGTGAAGAACAGTTTTGCGCCGAACCTGACGTTCTCGGTGCTGTACACCAAGGGCGGTCAGTACAGCTTCCAGAACGCCGGTATCAAGGTGATCACGCCGCAAATCGACGTAGCCATCGCGACCGATAAAGAGACCTATCAACCCGGCGACACCGTGTCGGTGGACCTGAGCACGCAATTCGCCGGCAAACCGATTCCGGCGCACCTGACGGTCAGCGTGGTCGACGAAATGGTTTACGCGTTGCAACCGGAGGTCGCGCCGACCATCGACCAGTTCTTCTATCATCCGCGCCGCAACAACGTGCGCACCAGCGCCAGTCTGTCGTTCATCAGCTACGACGTGGCGCTGCCGGGCAGCCCTGGTGCGCCGGGCAAAGCCAACCGCAGCGAGCGCGGCGTAAAGGTACTGGAGCGGCCGCGTCGCGAAGACGTCGACACCGCTGCATGGCAGCCGGAATTGCTGACCGACGCCAATGGCAAAACCCGTTTCACCTTCAAGATGCCCGACTCGTTGACCCGCTGGCGCATCACTGCGCGGGCGATCGCCGATGACGGTCAGGTCGGGCAGAAAAAGCAGTTCGTGCGTTCGGAAAAACCGCTGTACCTGAAGTGGAGCGGGCCGAGTAAATTCCGCACGGGCGACAAACCGGATCTCGGCGTGTTCGCGTTCAGTCAGGCGCAAAACCCGGTCAAGGCTGAGCTGGTGATTCATTACGCAGGCAGCGAACAACGGGTTCCCGTCACGCTCAACAGCGGCATCAACTACATTCCTCTGCCGGCGTTTGCGTTGACCAATGGCGAGTGGACGGCGGAATTGGTAGAGGACGGCAAAACCGCCGATGCCCTGACCGTGCACCTGACCGCGACCGGCGAAGGTTGGCAGGTCACGCAAAACCAAAGCCTGGACGTTGCCACTGGCGATACACCGCTGACCTTGCCGGCGGACGCGACGGATATTCGTCTGCGTCTGGATGACAGTCCGCAAGCGTTGTTCCGCTCGGCGCTCGATGATCTGCTGAGCTACCCCTATGGCGGCGTCGAGCAAACCGCCAGTCGTTTACTGCCCTTGAGCATCGCTTATCCAGCCTTGTCGTCGAACCCGCAGATCCGCGACCGCTTGCGCCTGATCATGCAGAACAGCCGCTTGCGTCTGGTGCAAATGGCCGGGCCGTCGGCGAGTTTCACGTGGTGGGGCATGGACGGTGAGCCCGATGCGTTCCTCACCGCGTACGCTTATTACGCCGACTGGCACGCCAGCAAAGTGCTGGAACTGAGCCTGCCGCCGGAGCATTGGCAGCGGGTGCTGGAGGTCTATGCGAAACAGGCGAAAAACACGCCGCTGTTGCAGCGGGCGCTGATCCTGTCGTTCGCCAAACAGATGCAATTGCCGGTGAACACTTTGCTCAGCGGGCTGGTGGCGGATCTGGCGAAAGCAGGCGAGGGCAACGCGGCGAATCTGATGGAAGACGGCGAAGACAGCCTCGTCATGAGCGATCCGGATTCAGCGCTGGGTCTTGCCGCTGCCCGGACGTTGACGGCATCTTTGGCCAGGCAATCGAAGGTCACTCTGCCGGAGGCGTTCAACCGGCAACTGGCCGACGCTCAACAACGATTGGCGGTCAGTTCCCAGCCGTTTGCAGAAGCGCTGAATCTGTCGCTGCAAGCCTTCGATCAGACCCGAGCGCAAACGTTGCTGCAACGCTTGCTGCCGCAGCAATCGACGCTGGAACGTGCGTTGGCACTGACCTGGTTGCAACGCAGCATCGAACAGGCTTCACCGACCATCGCACTCGCTCCGGGTGACGGCTGGAAGAAAAAATATGGCGATACCGGCGAGATGTATTGGACGTGGCAGGGTACTGCAGCGGTGCCAGCGGTGTTGTCGCTGAGCGGGGTGCAAGAGCGTCCATTGCGTGCCGCGTTGAGCTTCCAGACTCGGCAACCGTCGGTTGATCCGATGGCCGTGACCATCACCCGTCGCTTGTCGCGTCTGGTGCCGGGCGATGAAGCGTTCACCTTCAAACTCGAAGCGGTTGGCACTCAGCCGTTGTCCAGCGACAGCCTGTATCTGGACGAAGTGATCCTTACCAGCAAGGCCGCTAAACCGCTGCGCTACGGGATGCTCGAAGTGCCGCTGCCACCGGGTGCGGATGTCGAGCGCACGACGTGGGGCATCAAGCTGATGGGCAAGGCCGGCACCGAACCGACAGCGCTCGAGAAGGCACGATTCGAGCCGGGGCAACTGGCCTATGCCGTGCCGGTGGATGCGCTGAGCGGCGAGTTGCGTTTGCGGCATCTGGTGCGTTTCTCGCAGAAGGGTCAGTTCAACCTGCCACCGGCGCGCTTCACGCAGGTGTACGCGCCACAGCATCAGGCTCAAGAACAGAAACCGGCGCTCGGTCAGGTCACGGTTCACTGACATGTTTCGGCCTCTGATCTGTTGGCTGCTGTGTTTGATCCCTGCGCTGGCGACAGCGCAGGACGAGCCGCTGCGGCTGGGTTTCAAAGGTGAATTGCTGTCGTTGAGCCGGACGCAGGTGATTACACGCGAGCCGTTGGCGGCTGATGTGCAGGCGCCATTGGGCAGTTTGTGGAAGTTGTTCGTTTACGCTTGGCTGGTGGATACCGGGGCTCATGAGGCACCTTACGAATGTCGCGGCGAGTCGAAGGAAGAGGTTTATTGCTGCACCGCGGGTGGCAAGATCGAACGCGATCAGGCGTTGGTGAAGTCGTGCGGCTTGTACTTTGAGCCGGCACGCTTGGGCATTACCGGTGCTGACTGGCGCAGCTATTGGCAAGCGCGACAGGCGCCGGAGTGGTTGCTGGATTTGCCATCTTTACAGCCTTCGACGCGCGTGTCGGTGGCTGGATTGTTACGGGAGCTGGCATTGATGCCCGCGCAGGATCAGGCGCGACGCGTGTTGCTCGATGTGGTGTTGAGCGCCGCTGACGGTAATGTCGTCGGCGAACTCGGAGGCCGGTTGCGGGTGAAAACCTGGAGCTGGTTGGGGGATCAGGATCCATCGTCACGTCAGGGCGGATTTGCCGGTTGGACGGCGGATGGCACTCCAATCTGGGCCGGTGGGCGTGGCACCAGTCAAATGGTGCTTCGTCATTATGGTGCGGCGTTGGCAACGGTGTTGCCGACAGGTTGGCCGGCGGAGACGGGGCGTTGTGTCGAAGTCGGATTGTTTTCCCGCTATCCGATCGGGCGCGTTGTAGCGGGAGATCGTGTGGTTTCTGACGGGCCATTACAGGGCGATTTCCGCGTCGAATTCACCAACGGCAACCAACTCGATATCCACAGTGACGGCGAGCTGTTCTTGTTGAATGACAAGCTCGTCGCCCGCCTGGACCGCGAAGAGTACGTCGCGCGTGTGCTCCAGCGTGAAGCCAAACCGGAGCCGGCCGAGGCTGCCAAAGCCCTGGCCGTTGCAGTCCGCACCTACCTCCTGCAAAACGCCACCCGCAACGGCGACTGCCTGAGCATCGACGACAGCAGCAGCCGTCAGCGCGTCGCCCCGCGCCCGGCCTCCGCAGAAGCCCGCCGCATTGCTGCGTGGACCAGCGACCTGGTGCTGGCCGGCAGCACCGTCACCTACCATTCAGATCAAGCAGGCCCGGACAAATTGTCCTGGCAGCAAGCGGTCGAGCAAGCCAACGCCGGTCAGCGCTACGACGCCATTCTCCTGCACGCTTACCCGCGCGCCAGCCTCAGTCGCTGGGACAATCCCGTCGCCTCCTGCGAAGCACTGCCCGCCGCCCAGGACTGGCTGCAGAAGCAGCGCCGTGGCTGGCGCCCACGGCTGGAAAGCGAAACCGGCTACAACGAAGTCAGCACCTTCGCCGTCTGCCGCCTGACCTTCGGTCGTCCCTATGTCGATCGCGAACGCCAGCGCATCTACGTGCGCGGCGTGCTCTCGCTGCAAGACCGCCTCGACCTGACTCACGAATACCTGCACCTGGCCTTCGAAGCACACCCCAACGGCCAGGATGAAACCTACATCGAAGGGCTCGCCCGTCAACTTTTGCTGGAATAGACCATGACACTTCGTTATCCGACGGTCTTGTTGTTGCTCTGCACGTTCGCCGTGGTATCGCCGGCAATGGCTGCCGACAGCGTTAAACTGGATACCCCTGCCGGCGGCTGGCGTACTGGCACGCCCGAAGGTGAAGGCGAACGTTTTCGCCAAACCGTCAACTACCCCGCCTCATCGGTGAACACCCCGGCAGGGCAGGCCAACACCGCACGCATCGCCGGGCAGATCAACGCCGTGCCTAAATCTGAACAGCCCGGTCGGTTGATCGTGAACGGGGTCAGCATGCCGCTGAAGATCGACCCGACCGGTCGCTTTGATCGGCCGTTTTCATTCCCCAACGGCAGCAACAGTGTCGAAGTCCGCAGTCCCGATGGCCAACAACGCCGTCGTGTTCAGTTTTTAAATGCCAGCGGTGGCTCAACACCGGCGAAATTGCGCGTGTTGCTGGCGTGGGACAGCGATGGCACCGATCTGGATCTACACCTGATCACCCCCGACGGTGCCCACATCTGGTACGGCGACCGCGTCGCGCCCAATGGCGCTGCACTCGACGTCGACGTGACCACCGGTTACGGCCCGGAAATCTTCGCCATGCCGGCGCCGATGAAGGGGCAGTATCTGGTGTATGTGAATTACTTTGGCGGCGGGTATCGCAGTGATGAAGAAGGGCAGGAAGAGGCGGTTCAACCGCTGACCACCGCGCAGGTGACGGTGATAACCGAGGAGGGCACGCCGAGCGAGAAGATGGAGACGTTTCTGGTGCCGATGCGAGCGGTGGGGGAGTTGACGTTGGTTAAGGGGTTTAGTTATCCGTGAGTAAAACAGTCTCGAGCAGTTGCTCAGATTAATAGTCAGCAGGCTGCTGAGTGATTCGGTCCTGAGCATCTTGGTAAGCGGTTTCACGTTCTCGCTTTCCAATTGCGACCACAAACACCACAACCTCTTGGTCAATCACTTGATAGATCAGGCGATAGCCAGCGCTGCGTAGTTTCAGCTTGTAGCAATCTGGCAAATGACGCAGTCGATTGGCTTCGACACGAGGGTTTTCCAATACCTCAGCCAACTTCTTTTTGAACTGCTGGCGCAATGTATCGCCCAGTTTGTTCCACTCTTTCAGCGCACGTCGATCAAATTCGAGGCTATAGGTCATCCAGATTTACCTTGACCCGCTGGGGAGCGGCAAGACGTTCGGTGACCACCGCGATGAGGGCTTCATCCTCTTCGCTGAGCAACGCGGCTTTGAAAGGAAGCTTGCCCCGTTCGGCAACGTACTGAAGTGTTTGGCGTAAAAGTTCGGAGGGCGTTACTCCAAGCTTTTCCAGCTCGGCAAAGGAGCGTTGTTTCAGCTCATCGTCGATGCGGATATTGATGGATGCCATGGTGAAGTACCTGTAATGACGTTTGTCTTTACGGTATCAATTGAGGTCAATGTTCGACAAGCGTCGATTCGGATTTCAGACGACAGGGGCACTTTCTGTCAGGCATTAAAAAGCCGGCTTGTGGCCGGCTTCTCGGGGACTGGCTTGGTTCATTTTTGGTAAACCGCGCCAGCCTTCAAAACGTACACCCGGATCTTGCGTCCGGCTGTGGGACTCGGCGAGAAAATCATCTGCCTTGTCGGTGCGATCGGAGCCGCGGGGCGGGTCGATGCAAATGTGGGGCGCAGCATACTGATTTTTTTGGGGAATTCCCAGCTTGGGGTGAATGTTCCCTCTAGGAAGGACAAGATCAAAAGATCGCAGCCTTCGGCAGCTCCTACATGAAAACGTGAATCCCTGTAGGAGCTGTCGGAGGCTGCGATCTTTTGAGTCAATAGCGCGGGCAAGCCATGGTGCTACAGGAACGGCACCTCTGGCCTGCGCTTGTTCAGTGTCGACCACCAGAACACCCAACCCAGTACCCTGATATTTTGTTCCTCGATTTGTGCGGGTCTAAAGACCTCATCCGGGTATTCAGCGCTGTTGTGGCTGCGCATGCGCAGCGAGTTGCCCGGAACGCGATGCAGGTATTTGATCCGCAACATGCCGTCATGCTCGATGGCGTAGATCTCGCCATCAATAATTTGCGTGAGCCCGCGGTCAATGGCGAGGATCGAACCATTTTCAATTTTCTCCGCCATGCTGTTGCCGATCATGCGAGTACAGATGGCGTCGGCATGGTTGATTTCCAGGGAGTCGAGATCGCTGCGGGGAAGGCGGATGGACTGACCGGGGTCTTTGATGACATGGGTTTTGTTGGAGTCGGGTGTGATGACTGTTTCTTTGTAGAAGGGCAGTTCGACATCGGTCGGCTCGATGACCCTGTAACAGCCCCGGATCGCTTGGGCGTCGAAGACGTTGCCGGATTCGTCGAGCAGGCGCAGTTCTTTCGAATTTCTCGGACCTTCGCCGATTTTCAGCCACTCACTGTTTACAGAGAGACGTCTGGCGACCTCTTCCATTCGGTAGTGGGGCACGCCTCGGGTGTACCAGTTGTGGACGTTTTGTGGCTTCTTGATTTTCAAGAACTCGGCAAATTCCGTCGTCGTGATATTCGCCTCTTCGAGGAGCATTTTGAATCGCGCACCGCAGGTTTTGTTCTTTTTCATAAACGCGAGTCTACCCGCGCGGCATAAGGCTTTGATTCAACGAACCGTTCAAATTTCGAGGGAAATTTAAGACTGGATGTAAGACGCTAATGGAGGAAATTAAACAAGGAAAAACTCAAGCGGCCAGATCTTAAACGGCATGTTGACGACGCTTTACGGGCACCCACAAAAAACCCCGGATTTACCGGGGTTTCTCTTAAGGCTTGCAGCTTGAAGCTAGCCGCTGCTCTTAGCCTTTATAGGCCGCAACCGACTTGGTGATCGCTTCGCGGGCGGCGTCTGCACCGGCCCAGCCTTCGATTTTCACCCATTTGCCTTTTTCGAGATCTTTGTAGTTCGCGAAGAAGTGCTCGATCTGCTGGATCAGCAGCGCAGGCAGGTCGGTGTATTCCTTCACGTCGACGTACAGCTGGGACAGCTTGTCGTGTGGAACTGCGATGACTTTGGCATCGCCACCGCCGTCGTCGGTCATGTTCAGGATGCCGACTGGACGAGCGCGGATCACCGAACCTGGAGCAACCGGGTAAGGGGTCACGACCAGCACGTCGAGGGGATCACCGTCGTCAGCCAGGGTGTTCGGGATGTAACCGTAGTTGGCCGGGTAGAACATTGGGGTGGCCATGAAACGGTCAACGAACAGGCAATCGCTGTCTTTGTCGATTTCGTATTTGATCGGCGCGTGGTTGGCCGGAATCTCGATCGCGACGTAGATGTCGTTCGGCAGGTCTTTGCCAGCCGGAATCTTGCTGTAGCTCATTGGGCTTTGCCCCCGTTAGTTGACCAGAAACACTTGGCCGGATTGACCAAAAAGTGGCGGCGATTATAGGCATATTCCTACGTCGACGCCACGTACCAGAAGTCGTGTAGACCTTAGTCGTGTGCCTGATAGACCGGGTTCTCGGCGAGAAGTTGCCGCAGCCTTACGAGCGGGTCCTGGCGATAAAACAGCTTCAGTTGCTCGTAGACCTGTGGATAAGCCTCATGCAGCAAGTCCGGGGCGCTGAAGAAGTATTCGCTGGTCACGGCGAAGAACTCCGCTGGGTTTTCGGCGGCATAGGGATCGATAGCCGTCTCTGCATCCGGGTTGCGATCCAGTTGCCGGTCGAGATCGTCGTAGGCTTCTTGCATGACTTTGGCCCAGTCGCTGACCCGCATGTCGGCATGCAGCGGCGGCAGGCCGTTGGCATCGCCGTTGAGCATGTCGAGTTTGTGCGCCAGTTCATGGATGACAAGGTTGTAGCCTTCCCAGCCGCCGCTGGCCATCACACCCGGCCAGGCCAGGATGATCGGGCCTTGTTGCCAGGCTTCACCGCTGTGCTCGCCGTCCCATTCATGCTCGACGCCGCTGGCGTCACGGTGACGCTGGGGGCTCAGGAAGTCGTCGGGGTAAAGGATGATTTCGTGAAAACCCTGATACCAGTTGAGATTACCGAGGTGTAGCAGCGGCAATTGCGCCTGGGCTGCCAGCAGCAGGCGTTGTTCCTGATGCAGCTCGACGCCGGGCAGGGCGGTCAGGTGTTTGTCTTGCAGGAACAGCACGCAGGCTTCGCGCAACCATTGGTCTTCGGCGGTCGTGATGCCATCAAGGAAGCTCAGGTGCTGGCGCACCCGCTGCCACATGTCGTCGGCAATCGGGTGCCTGGTCAGGGTGCGCTGGCGGCGCCAGGCGCTCAGGGACCACATCGCCAATCAGCGGGATTCAGCTTTGGAATTCGAGCCACCGAAGCGGCTGCGGACCACACCGATGATCATCGGTACCAACGACAGCAGAATGATGCCGACGACCAGCAGCGACAGGTTGGACTTGATGAACGGTACGTTGCCGAAGAAGTAGCCGAGGGTAACCAGGCCGCCGACCCACAGGATGGTGCCGAGGATGCTGAAGGCGAAGAAACGCGGGTAAGGCATTTTCGCTACACCGGCGACGAACGGTGCAAACGTACGAATGATGGGCAGGAAACGCGCGAGGGTTACGGTTTTGCCGCCGTGCTTGTCATAGAAATCGTGGGTTTGTTGCAGGTAATCGCGGCGGAAGATCTTCGAATTGGGGTTACTGAACAGGCGTTCCCCGGCCGTTCGTCCGATGACGTAGTTGGTGCTGTCGCCGAGAATCGCCGCCAGCATCAGCAGGCCGCCGAGTAGAACAGGGTCCATGCCACCGCCGGCTGCTACGGCACCGGCGATAAACAGCAGCGAGTCACCCGGCAGGAACGGCATGACAACCAGTCCGGTTTCGCAAAAAATCACCAGAAACAGAATGGCGTAGATCCATGGCCCGTAATTAGTGACCAGCAAATCGAGGTAAACATCGAGATGCAGGATAAGGTCAAGTGGGTTGAAATCCATGGAGGAGCACCTGTAATGAAGGCCCGACTCAGCAGGCCTGTGCGGATGACTTCGCGTAAGGCTACAGACGGGTGTAGTTTTTCTTACAAGCCAGGAAGGTCGGCATTATACGGGTAGGCTAGTGAAAAGCGCGTGGTGTTTGTAGCAGGGGATTTCGAGCGCGCTATGAGCGGCCAGATGACATTTAATAACGTACAACCCTGTAGGAGCGAGCCTGCACGCGATGGTCGTGAACGATAATGCGGGGGAATCTGATACCCCTCGGCGTCCTTGAGTCCATCACGAGCAGGCTCGCTCCTACATAATCTTTACAACTCGTCGCTGATCGGCAGCACGTAGTTTTTGAACTCGGTGTCTTCCTTGAACCCGATGGATTCGTAGGTTTTCTGTGCGACTTCATTATTACTGCTGGTGGAAACGCGCATGCGCACGGCATTGGTTTCCTTGGCCATTTTCTTCGCGGTGCGGATCAGGTTGTCGGCTACCAATTGGCGGCGGGCGTCTTCGGCGACGTAGATGTCGTTGAGGATCCACACGCGTTTGAGCGAGAGCGACGAAAAGCTCGGGTACAACTGACAGAAACCCATCAGTTTGTTGTTGTCGTCATCGGACAGTGCCAGGTAGATCACCGATTCCTTGCGACGCAGGCGTTTCTCGAGGAACGCCCGGGACGAGTCCGGGTACGGCAGGGAGCCATAAAACTCGCGATATTTGACGAACAACGGGGTCAGCAGGTCCAGGTGTTCGAGGGTCGCTTGAATAATCCGCATGGTAGGTCTCGTCTCAAGTGGCTGTCTTCACGTGCTCTGACGGCAAAAGGTACTCACTGGCAGCCGTGCGTCGATCCTGCCTGAAAATGGAACGAAAGTGCAATGCGGAAGCGGTTCACGCATCCGGCGGACTGAGTAGGAAATTACCTTTCATGTCTGCACCTGCGTCTGACTCCAGCGTCTGAACCTGCGCTTCGTCTTTCAAATTGACCCCGGACAGCTGACGCCGACAGGCTTCGCGCATCAAATACAGCAAACGGTGTGCCGCCATGCCATAACTCAGGCCTTCGAGGCGCACGTTGGAGATGCAGTTGCGGTAAGCATCCGTCAGGCCGACCTTGGGGTTGTAGGTGAAATATAAACCCAGACTGTCCGGCGAACTGAGGCCCGGCCGTTCCCCGATCAGAATCACCGTCATTTTTGCCCCCAGCAATTCGCCCACTTCATCGGCGACCGCAACGCGGCCCTGTTCGACCAATATTATCGGGGCTACCGACCAGTTTTCAGCGCCAACTTGCTCCTCCAGGCGCGCCAGAAATGGCAGGGTATGCCGATGAACGGCCAACGCTGACAAGCCATCGGCGACCACGATGGCCAGATCGACCCCGCCAGGGTTGGCTGAGGCGTAGTCGCGCAAAGCTTGAGCCGATCCAGCGCTCAACTTTCGCCCCAGATCGGGGCGTTGCAGATAGCTGTTACGGTCTATTGCCGCGCTGTGCAGCAAAATACTTTCACGCCCGCGTTCGGCCAGTTGCGCGCTGAGTGCCACATGATCAAACGGCAAGTGCACAGCATCCCGCGCCTGGGCATGGGCGTACTGGAAATCCAGCTGGGCGCGGGTAGGCATGCTGGTGCCGGTGCGTCCCAGAGCAATCCGCGCCGGTGTCAGGCGTCGCAGTTCAAGCCAAGGGTTGTGCGGATCGAAAGGGGGCTTATCCATGTCAACACTCATCCCAGTTGCGCCAAGGCTTGGCGGAAGGCTGGCGGCAGGTTGTTGCCGAACAGAACCTTGCCGTCCGCCTGAGTGAATATGCCCATTTTTGCCAGCCACTGTTCGAACTCCGGTGCGGGCTTCAATCCCAGGGTCTGCCGGGCGTAGAGCGCATCGTGGAACGAGGTGGTCTGGTAGTTGAGCATGATGTCGTCGGAGCCGGGGATGCCCATGATGAAGTTGATCCCGGCCACGCCCAGCAAGGTCAACAGAGTGTCCATGTCGTCCTGGTCGGCTTCGGCATGGTTGGTGTAACAGATGTCGCAGCCCATGGGCACGCCCAGCAACTTGCCGCAGAAGTGGTCTTCGAGGCCGGCGCGGATGATCTGTTTGCCGTTGTAGAGATATTCCGGGCCGATAAATCCTACGACGGTGTTCACCAGGAACGGGTTGAAATGGCGCGCCACGGCGTAGGCCCGGGTTTCGCAGGTCTGTTGGTCTACGCCGTGGTGGGCGTTGGCTGACAGGGCGCTGCCCTGGCCGGTTTCGAAATACATCAGGTTGCGCCCGAGGGTGCCGCGATTGAGGCTCAAACCGGCGTCGTAACCTTCTTTCAGCACGTTCAGATTGATACCGAAACTGGCGTTGGCCGCCTCGGTACCGGCGATCGACTGGAACACCAGATCCAGCGGAACGCCGCGATTCACCGCTTCAATCGACGTGGTGACATGGGTCAGCACGCAGGCCTGTGTCGGAATTTCGTAGCGCTGAATAATCGCATCGAGCATTTCCAGCATCGCGCAGATCGAAGCGATGCTGTCAGTGGCCGGGTTGATTCCGATCATGGCATCGCCATTGCCGTGTAGCAGGCCGTCGAGAATGCTCGCGGCGATACCGGCTGGTTCGTCGGTAGGGTGATTGGGTTGCAGACGCGTGGACAGGCGACCGCGCAGGCCCAGGGTGCCGCGAAATTGGGTGACCACACGGATTTTCTGCGCCACCAGCACCAGGTCCTGCACGCGCATGATCTTCGATACGGCGGCGACCATTTCCGGGGTCAGGCCTGGGGCGAGGGCGCGCAGGACCTGTTCGTCGGCGGCGTCGCTGAGCAGCCAGTCACGAAAGCCGCCGACGGTGAGGTGGCTGACCACGGCGAAAGCGTGATGGTCGTGGGTATCGATGATCAGCCGGGTAACTTCGTCGGCTTCGTACGGAATCAACACTTCTTCAAGGAAGTGGCTCAGTGGAATGTCGGCCAACGCCATCTGCGCGGCTACGCGCTCGCCATCATTGAGGGCGGCGACACCTGCCAGAAAGTCCCCGGAACGCGCGGGGCTGGCCTTGGCCATGACTTCCTTGAGGCTCTCGAAACGGTAGGTCTGAGCGCCGATGGAATGGGCAAATACGGCCATGGGATGGGTTTCCTTCTGATTCTGTTTCACCGCTAATCCCTGTAGGAGCTGTCGAGTGCAACGAGGCTGCGATCTTTGAAGGCAAGATCAAAAGATCGCAGCCTCGTTGCGCTCGACAGCTCCTACAGGTGGTGTGCACTTCAATGTAGCGGCACCGGGCAACAGGCCCGGCGCCGGTGCAACTAGATACCTTCGAGCATAGCGTCCGCCGGTGCTTCGGAGCGCTGCCGGGCGGTCAGTTGGAAATACAGGTAACCGGCCACCATGAAACCGAGGAAAACCAGGCCGATCAAGGTATTGAACCAAGCCATCGCCACCAGACACACCACCGCCAGAAACAGCGCTATGCCCGGCACGATCGGGTAGCCAGGGGCACGGAACGTGCGCTCCAGGTTCGGCTCGGTTTTACGCAGCCTGAACAGGCTCAGCATACTGATGATGTACATCACGATGGCGCCGAAAACCGACATGGTGATCATTGCCGCCGTCAGGCTCATGCCTTGCAGGTTGACCAGTCCGTCGCTGTATATGGCCGCGATACCGATCACGCCGCCGGCGAGGATCGCCCGGTGCGGTGTCTGGAAGCGCGACAGTTTAGCCAGGCCACGAGGCAGATATCCGGCGCGAGCCAGCGCAAAGAACTGCCGCGAGTAGCCGAGGATGATCCCGTGGAAACTCGCCACCAGCCCGAAAAGGCCGATCCACACCAGCATGTGCATCCACGTTGAATTGTTGCCAACCACCGCTTTCATGGCCTGGGGCAGCGGATCATTGATGTTCGACAGCTGACGCCAGTCGCCGACGCCACCGGCCATCACCATCACGCCGATGGCCAGGAACACCAAGGTCAAAATGCCACTGACATAGGCCCTGGGAATCGTGCGTTTCGGGTCCTTGGCTTCTTCGGCGGCCATGGCCGCGCCTTCGATGGCAAGAAAAAACCAGATAGCGAAGGGAATGGCCGCGAAAATGCCGGGAATCGAAGCCATCGTGAATTCATTTGAGCCGGACCAGCCGTTGAGCACGAAGTTACTGAAGCTGAAGCCCGGAGCGACCACGCCCATGAATACCAGCAATTCGGCGACCGCCAGCACGGTGACCACCAATTCGAAGGTGGCCGCGATGCTGACGCCGAGTATGTTCAGGCCCATGAAGACGAAATAGGCGCCAACGGCGGCGATCTTCGGGTCTAGTTCCGGATATTGAACGTTGAGATAGGCGCCGATCGCCATGGCGATTGCCGGGGGCGCGAAAACGAATTCGATCAGCGTGGCGATGCCGGCGATCAATCCGCCTTTCTCACCAAAGGCGCGGCGGCTGTAGGCAAAGGGTCCGCCAGCGTGGGGAATTGCAGTAGTCAATTCGGTAAAGCTGAAGATGAAGCAGGTGTACATCGTCGCCACCATCAACGCGGTGACGAGAAAACCCAGTGTGCCTGCGGTGCCCCAGCCGTAACTCCAGCCAAAGTATTCGCCGGAAATCACCAGGCCGACGGCAATGCCCCATAAATGCAGGGTGCCGAGTGTGGGTTTGAGCTGTGTGGAAGAAGTCATAAGTCCTCGCTGTCTTTTTTTTTTGATCTGTTGGACTTTCGGGAGCTGCATTTGCGTGTAGAGCGGGCACGCAAGGCCCGTGCCAGAGCGGCCAGGCCAGGAGTGTTGTGTCATTTAGGGCGTTATCGCCAGCAAGCCGGCTCCTACAGGTTTACGCGGTCTGTAGTAGCCGGCTTGCTGGCGATAGCAATTACGCGCTTAGAAGAAACCCAACGGATTGATGTCGTAGCTCACCAGCAGGTTTTTGGTCTGCTGATAGTGGTCGAGCATCATTTTGTGGGTTTCACGGCCGACGCCGGATTTTTTGTAGCCACCGAACGCGGCGTGCGCTGGGTACAGGTGGTAGCAGTTGGTCCACACACGACCGGCCTTGATGGCGCGGCCCATGCGATAGGCGCGGTTGATGTCGCGGGTCCAGAGGCCGGCGCCGAGGCCGAACTCGGTGTCGTTGGCGATGGCCAGGGCTTCGGCTTCGTCCTTGAAGGTGGTGATGCTCACCACCGGGCCAAAGATTTCTTCCTGGAACACGCGCATTTTGTTGGTGCCCTTGAGCAGCGTCGGCTGGATGTAATAGCCGCTGGCCAGGTTGCCCTCGAGTTTTTCCACTTTGCCGCCGGTCAGCAGCTCGGCGCCTTCGCCCTTGGCGATTTCCAGGTACGAAAGGATTTTATCGAATTGCTGCTCGGACGCCTGGGCGCCGACCATGGTGTCGGTGTCCAGCGGGTCGCCACGTTTGATTTGCAGGACTTTCTTCATCACGACGGCCATGAACTCGTCGTAGATCGACTCTTGCACCAGTGCGCGGGAAGGGCAGGTGCAGACTTCGCCCTGGTTGAAGAACGCCAGCACCAGGCCTTCGGCGGCTTTTTCGATGAAGGATGGTTCGGCCTTCATGATGTCTTCGAAGAAGATGTTCGGCGACTTGCCACCCAGCTCCACGGTGGACGGAATGATGTTTTCGGCCGCGCATTTCATGATGTGCGAACCGACCGGGGTCGAGCCGGTGAAGGCGATCTTGGCAATGCGTTTGCTGGTCGCCAGCGCTTCGCCGGCTTCTTTGCCGAAACCTTGCACGATGTTCAGCACGCCCGGCGGCAGCAGGTCGCCGATCAGTTCGACCAGCACGGTGATGCCTAGCGGGGTTTGCTCGGCAGGCTTGAGCACCACGCAGTTGCCGGCAGCCAGGGCCGGGGCGAGTTTCCAGGCGGCCATCAGGATCGGGAAGTTCCACGGGATGATCTGCCCGACCACGCCCAGCGGTTCATGGATGTGATAGGCCACGGTGTTGCCGTCGATCTCGGCGGCGCTGCCTTCCTGCGCACGGATGCAACCGGCGAAGTAGCGGAAGTGGTCGGCGGCCAGCGGGATGTCGGCGTTGAGGGTTTCACGTACGGCTTTGCCGTTGTCCCAGGATTCGGTGATGGCCAGCAGTTCCAGGTTCTGTTCGATGCGGTCGGCGATTTTCAGCAGCACCAGCGAACGCGCCTGGGCGGACGTAGCGCCCCAGGCATCGGCCGCCGCGTGGGCAGCGTCCAGGGCCTTGTCGATGTCTTCGGCCGTGGAACGGGGGAATTCGGCAATTGGTTGGCCATTCACTGGCGAGGTATTGGTGAAGTACTGACCTTTGACAGGCGCGACGAACTCGCCGCCGATGTAGTTACCGTATTTGGCTTTGAACGAAACGATAGCGCCTTCAGTACCGGGGTGAGCGTAACGCATGATGTTTTCTCCTTGGCTTTTGTACTTATAAGAGAGGCGCATGTGCGCTTGCTATAAGCGTAGAGCAAAGGTTGGGCCACTGCCTTGCAGGTCAGGCAAATCAAGGCTTTACACGGGTTTTGTCGGACCGATGGCCGACGTCTGTGACGGTTTCGGTACAGCCCCTGTGACACTTTGTACCGTTTGTGGCACAGCCTGTGACCGGGCAGTCTTGCCAGCATTGCAATGCGCGCTAGGCTGGAGGATGCTCGGTCGCAACCTCTGTAGAAGCTGCCGAAGGCTGCGATCTTTGTTTTTGATTTTTAAGATCAAAAGATCGCAGCCTTCGGCAGCTCCTACAGGGGGACGGGTGAACCTCTAGAGGGGGAGAATAATAAGAAATGCACGACAACCATTTGAGTCGCCATGCCCGGCAAGTGTTGACCGTGACGCAAGGCAAAACCCACCTGCACGGTCCTGGCAGCGATCCGTCCATCGCCCGCTCGTGGTTGCGCTGTCTTGAGGACTATCACCTCGACCCGGCCCTGACCATGGCGCCGACGGTGCTGGAGCATGGCCGTGTCCTCGAAAGCCGCGAACGCCTGCAGCAAGTGCTGCACATCGCCGGCCATGAGATGACCAGCCTGCATCAGCAGCTTTCCGGTGCTGGCCACGCGGTGTTGCTGACTGACGCACGCGGCGTGATCCTCAACTGCGTAACCGCGCCCACCGAGCGGAAGATTTTCGAGCGCGCCGGGCTCTGGCTCGGCGCGGACTGGAGCGAAGCCTGCGAAGGCACCAACGGCATCGGCACCTGCCTGGTGGAGCGCCAGTCGCTGACCATCCATCAGGACGAACACTTCCGTGGCCGCCACACCGGCCTGACCTGCTCGGCGAGTCCGGTTTTTGATCCCCACGGCGAATTGCTGGCGGTACTCGATGTGTCCTCGGCGCGGCATGACGTATCGCGTCAAAGTCAGTTCCACACCATGGCCTTGGTCAATCTGTCGGCGAAGATGATCGAGAGCTGCTACTTCCTGCGTTGCTTCGACAATCAATGGTTGCTGCGTTTTCATTTGCAGGCCGAGTCCGTCGGACTGTTCAGCGAAGGATTGTTGGCGTTTGATGGTGAAGGGCGGATCTGCGCGGTCAACCAGAGTGCATTGAACTTGCTGGGGCATGTTCGCGGCGGATTGCTGGGCAAACCGGTGGAGGCGTTTTTCGATTGCTCGCTGGACGAATTGCTCGGTCGCGCCAGCGTGAATGCCAGCGCCAGTTGGCCGCTGCGCACCCGGGATGGGCGGGGGCTGTTCGCCGTTTTGCGTGGGCAGCCTCGGCGTGTGCCGGTGCCGCTGATACCCGGCCCGGTGATTGAAGAGCCTGCGCCGCTGTCAGGGATCTGCCTGGGCGATGCCGCGTTGCAGGCGGATTTCCGTAAATCGTTGCGCGTGTACGAGCGTGATGTGCCCTTGCTGATCAACGGCGAAACCGGCTCAGGCAAAGAGGCTTTCGCCAAAGCCGTGCACCACGCCAGTCAGCGGTCCTCAAAAGCCTTCGTCGCCCTCAACTGCGCGGCCATCCCGGAAAGCCTGATCGAAAGCGAGCTGTTCGGCTATCGCGGCGGCAGCTTCACCGGCGCGCGCAAGGAAGGCATGCGCGGCAAGTTACAGCAGGCCGATGGTGGGACGTTGTTCCTTGATGAAATCGGCGACATGCCCCTGGCCTTGCAGACACGACTGTTGCGGGTGCTGGAGGATCGTCAGGTGGTGCCGATCGGCGGTGAGCCCGAATCGGTCAATGTACGGATCATCAGCGCCACGCACCGCAATCTGCTGGAACGGGTGCAGGACGGCAGTTTTCGCGAGGATTTGTATTACCGGCTCAATGGGCTGGAGGTCAGGTTGCCGGCGTTGCGCGAGCGCAGTGACAAGTCGCAGTTGCTGGACTTTTTACTGGCAGAAGAAGCGCGCGGTGAAACGGTGTTGATTGACGGGCCGGCGCGGGAAGCTTTGCTGGGATTTGCCTGGCCGGGCAACGTGCGGCAGTTGCGTAATGTGCTGCGCACGTTGGCGGCGTTGTGTGACGACGGGCGGATCGGGCTCGAGGATTTGCCGGTGATGATTCGCCAGGTGCGGCCCCTGACCGAAGTGGACACTCCAGTGACCGAACATCCACTGGAAGATGCCGAGCGTCTGGCGCTGTTGAATGCGCTGGAGCATACGCGGTGGCATATGACCCATACCGCCGAGCAGCTTGGCGTAAGCCGCAACACCCTCTATCGAAAGCTGCGTAAACACGGTATCGCCCGGTAAAGTGCTTTTGTGGCGAGGGAGCTTGCTCCCGCTCGGCGGCGAAGCCGTCGCCATCCCATCATGCGATTAGCCAAAGCATCCGTGGGCACCCTTTGGGGCTGCTGCGCAGCCCAGCGGGAGCAAGCTCCCTCGCCACATGGATCGCTGTGAATCTCAGCTAAAGAGTGCGAATTTTCCCACCCTAAGCTAACCTGCGGCCATGTTTTACGAGGTCGACTATGCACATTCATATTCTTGGTATCTGCGGCACTTTCATGGGTTCGATGGCGGTTCTGGCCAAAGAGCTGGGCCATCACGTGACGGGCTCCGATGCCAACGTCTATCCGCCGATGAGCACTCAGCTTGAGGCTCAGGGTATCGAGTTGACCCAAGGCTATGATCCGGCGCAGCTCGACCCGGCTCCTGACCTGGTGGTGATCGGCAACGCCATGTCGCGCGGCAACCCGGCAGTCGAATACGTGCTGAACAAAGGCTTGCCGTATGTTTCCGGCCCGCAATGGCTGGCTGACCACGTCCTGCAAGGTCGCTGGGTGCTGGCGGTGGCCGGTACGCACGGCAAGACCACCACCAGCAGCATGCTCGCCTGGGTGCTGGAGCATGCGGGCATGAGCCCGGGCTTCCTGATCGGCGGCGTGCCGCAGAACTTCTCGGTGTCGGCACGGCTGGGCGGTACGCCGTTCTTCGTCATCGAAGCCGATGAATACGACAGCGCCTTTTTCGACAAGCGCTCCAAGTTCGTTCACTACCGCCCGCGTACGGCGATCCTGAACAACCTGGAGTTCGATCACGCCGATATCTTCCCGGACTTGCCGGCGATCGAGCGGCAATTCCACCACTTGGTACGGACCATCCCGAGCGAAGGCCTGGTGATCCATCCGACCACCGAGCCAGCGTTGCAGCGCGTGATCGAGATGGGTTGCTGGACCCCGGTGCAAACCACCGGTGCCGGCGGCCAATGGCAGGTCAAGTTACACAGTGAGGATGGCTCGAAGTTCGAAGTCATGTTCGAAGGTGTTTCCCAAGGCGTAGTCGAGTGGGACATGACCGGTCAGCACAACGTCGCCAACGCCTTGGCTACCTTGGCCGCGGCCCGTCATGTCGGTGTCGTGCCGTCCATGGGTATTGCCGCGTTGAGCGCGTTCAAAAGCGTGAAACGCCGGATGGAGAAAGTCGCGGAAGTCCGTGGCATCACCATCTATGACGATTTCGCCCATCACCCTACCGCCATCGCCACCACCCTTGATGGCCTGCGCAAACGTATTGGCGACGCCCCGTTGATCGCGATCATCGAGCCGCGCTCCAATTCCATGAAGCTCGGCGCTCACCGCGACGGCTTGCCGGAAAGCGTGGTCGATGCCGATCAGGTGATCTGGTACGCACCGGCCAACCTCGGCTGGGATCTGGCAGGCACGGCGGCGCTGTGCACCGTGCCGTCGATTGTCAGCGACTCGCTGGAAGGCATCATCGAGCGCGTGAAAAGCCAGGCGCAACCGGGCACTCACGTGGTGATCATGAGCAACGGCGGCTTCGGCGGCCTCCACGGCAAACTCGCCGAGGCGCTGAAATGAACAACGGCCCGGACCGCATCACGCTGGCGATGACCGGCGCTTCCGGTGCCCAATACGGTTTGCGCCTGCTCGACTGTCTGGTGCGTGAAGACCGCGAAGTGCACTTCCTGATATCCAAAGCCGCGCAACTGGTGATGGCCACCGAAACCGACGTCACGCTGCCGGCCAAGCCGCAGATGATGCAGGCGTTCCTCACCGAATACACCGGCGCAACCGCCGGGCAGATTCGCGTGTATGGCAAGGAAGACTGGATGTCGCCGGTGGCTTCGGGCTCCGGTTCGCCAGCGGCGATGGTAGTGGTGCCGTGTTCCACCGGCACCCTGTCGGCCATCGCCACCGGCGCCTGCAATAACCTGATCGAGCGTGCCGCCGACGTGACGTTGAAAGAGCGCCGGCAGCTGATTCTGGTGCCGCGTGAGGCCCCGTATTCGAGCATCCATCTGGAGAACATGCTCAAGTTGTCGAACATGGGCGTGACGATTCTGCCGGCATCGCCGGGTTTCTATCATCAGCCACAAACCATCGACGATCTGGTCGACTTCGTCGTGGCGCGGATTCTCAACCTGTTGAACATTCCCCAGGACATGCTGCCGCGTTGGGGCGAACACCATCTGACCAGCGATGAATAAGCTGCTGATCATCCTGCTGGCGCTCCAGCTGGCAGGGTGCGCAACGGCGCGCACCCTCGATGCTGCCAAGCCGGGGGCGCCGGTGGTGTATTCGGGCACGCGGCTGGATTTGTATGCCATGAACGGCGGCTGTTGCGCCATGGACCGATTCGGTGCCGAAGCGCCGAGCTATCCCGGTGTAGACCTGCCGGCCAGTGCATTGCTCGACACGCTGTTGTTGCCGCTGTCGTTGCTTACGGTTTTAGGCGTGAGTTTTCAGGCGACGGGCGGGTTGTAGAGGCGAACTTGGCTTTTTGTGGCGAGGGAGCTTGCTCCCGCTGGACTGCCCAGCAGTCCCTCATTGGGGCGGCTTCGCCACCCAGCGGGAGCAAGCTCCCTCGCCACAAGGTTCGTCGATTATTTGCCTAATTTCCTGAGTTCATCCGACTCGACAACCCGAACCCCATCCTGCTCTTCCAGCGCCAGACGCCACATGGCGCGGGCCAGTTGGCAGGCTTCGATACCGCGGTACTTGCCGGGAATCAGGCGGGACAATGGCCCGGCGAACTGCTCAACCAGGCGCGGTTCGAGACGTTCACCCAGCAGCAGCGACGGACGGCAAATGGTCAGCTGCGGCCAGTCCTGCGCGCGCAATGCGTGCTCCATCTCGCCTTTGACTTTGTTGTAGAAAATCGAGGACCTGCGATCGGCCCCCAGGGCGCTGATCACGATCAGGTGCCTTGCGCCCATCTCACGGGCGCGTTTGGCGAATGCCACCACCATGTCCAGGTCCACTGCGCGAAACGCCTGTTCCGAGCCGGCCCGCTTGATGGTGGTGCCCAGGCAGCAGTAGGCGATGTCGACACGACCGTTCAGTTGCGGCAGAAATACTGCCGGGTCACCCACCGGGTTTTCGAGGTGGGGATGTTTGGCCAGCGGCCGGCGTGAAGGGGCCAGGACCCGCGAGATCGTTGGCTCGTTGAGCAGGCGATCAAGCAAGTGTTCACCGGTCAAACCGGTGGCTCCGGCGAGCAGCACGTGCTGAGGCGTCAAGTACATAGTGTTTCTCCCTTGATACTGTCAGCTTAGTTGTTCTTTGCATCCTTGCCGTCAATGGAGACACTTTGTAGTGCTTTTCGTGCCTGCTGCTTACGTAACAACTGCCAGTGTGAGAGGACGGTTTTGGGTGCCCAGATCTGTGGTTCGGAGGCTTCGAAGTTATCCGCCAGCTCGCGTTCGGCGACGGTGGCCCTGGCCAGTTTGAAGGCTTGTTCCAGGTCGTCGGTCTGGTTCAATGCCTGGGCGAACAGGGCGTCGCCGAAGTAGGTGAAGTTGGCTTCTTCTGAACAGCCAAAGGACACGCGATCGGCCCGTGAGGCGGTCATGATCAGGGTGCGTTCGTCCTTGAGCGCGGGGATGAAACCGCCCGAATAGCAAGACGAGATCACCACGATCTTGTCGCGGTTTTTCAGCGGAGCGAGGACCGCAGCGAGTTCATCGGCTGGCAGGTCGGCCAGTTCCATGCGTGGCTGATCGAGCACCAGTTCGTGTTCGCTGGTGCCGTGGCTGGTGAGGTAGATGAAGATCAAATCCTCCGGGCCGCTGCGTTCAGCCAGGGTCATGGCGGCGCGACGCAGGTTTTCCCGGGTGGCCATCGGTCGGTCGCCGATGTGATCGCGATGGTTCACCAGGCGAATCTGGCCAAAGGCGCCGAAACGGCTGGTGAGCATGTTGGCGACGTAGTCGGATTCGCGCAGGAACACGCTCTGCTTGCCGTCACCGCCCAGGGTCAAGGTGTACAGCTCCACCGCCGGGGTCGACGCGGGCACGTTGCTCAGCGCGGTTTCGAGCAGTCTGCCCTGGGCCAGCAAGCCGAGTTCGAGGGTGTCGGGCAGCAACTTGCCATCGGCATCGCGCACCCTTTGGCCGTTGGCCCACGTCCCGCTTTGCACCGTCCCGTCAGTCAGTACCAGGGTGCCGCGTCCGGAATAGCTGTCGTTGTCGAACTGGCCGACGTAGAAACTGCCGTCGGCCAGGTTCAAGCGGCCTTGACCGCTGAAGCGCCAGTCGTTGAAGTTGCCGATGTAATGGCTGCCATCAGCGCCGATCAACTCGCCCTTGCCATTCAGCGAGCCTTCCTTGAATTGACCCAGCCAGACATCGCCGTCCGCGTTCTCGTAGCGCCCCTTGCCGTGCAGTTGATTGTTCTTGAAGCTGCCGACGTACATGTCGCCATCGGCACTGTTGAAGGTCCCGTTTCCTTCCAGCTGACCGTCGACGAAACGCCCGGTGAACTGATTGCCGTTGCCGTCGCTGCGCTGGCCTTCGCCGTTGGGTTTGCCGCGGCTGAACTGGCCTTGATAGGCGCTGCCGTCTTCGAGCTCCAGACGGCCGAGTCCTGAATATTGATCGCCCTTGAACTCGCCGCGGTAGGTCATGCCGTTTTCTTTGAGCGTGCCTTCACCGTCACGACGACCGAGTTTGAAGCCCCCGGTGTAGCTGCTGACGCTGGTGGTCAGACTGCCCTGACCGTCGAACAGGCCCTGACTGAATTGCCCGCGATAGATCTCACCGTTGCTACCGTGCCATTCGCCCTGGCCATGCCACTGGCCTTGGTCGAACTCGCCGGCGTACCAGCTGCCGTTCGGGTAATCGATGCGGCCCTGGCCTTGCAGCAATCCGTTGACCAGATCACCACGATAGCGTCCGCCGTCCGGCAGGCGCGCATCGGGAGGCAATGGCGATTCGCCGTCGCCGCAAGCGGTGAGCATCAGGGTCAAGGCAAGGAGTGCAAGTGAGCGCATAGCGGGATCCGGGCAATTAGGCGACGGAGTATGCCGCAGCTATGTGTCCTTATATAGCCGGTAGAAAGGAAGCAGGCGCGAAACAGCGTGAGCTGTTTCGCAATCGGGCGGGTATCAGACGAAGCAAAGGGACAATGGCTCGGCGACGTACGCCGGTTTTTCCGAACCTTCGATTTCGAGGGTGGCGGTGGCTTTGAGCAGCCATTGGCCGGGTTTTTTCTCGGTGACGTCGGTCAGGTCGACCTTGAGGCGCACTTTCGAATTGACCTTGACCGGCTGAATGAAACGCACGCTGTCGAGACCGTAGTTGATCACCATCTTCAAGCCTTCGGGCATGACGAGGATGTCTTCCATCAGTTTTGGAATCAGCGACAGCGACAGGAAACCGTGGGCAATGGTGCTGCCGAATGGCGTTTGCGCGGCCTTGACCGGGTCAACGTGGATGAACTGGAAATCCCCTGTGGCTTCGGCGAACAGGTTGATGCGCTCCTGATCGATGGTGAGCCATTCGGAACATCCGAGTTCCTTGCCGACATAATCTTTGAGCTCTGCAACTGGAACATAGGGCATTGAGACTCTCCTTGGGTTCATCGCTTTTATAGTTTTGAGGTGGGGGATTTGGCCGCCCGAATTACCACTTTAGATCAACATGGCAAATGGCAGCGGTCAACCGACCATGCTTTTGGCGAATGCCGATCTATAGCGCAGGCGTGCTTATAATGCCCGGGCTAATGCGGGTGACGGTTTTTGCGGGAGATGAAGGATGTTGTTACGAGGTTTGACCTGGCTGGTGCTGTTCCAATTGCTCGGCACGGCGATCAACCATTTGTTTTTACCGGTGTTGCCGGGGCCGATCATCGGCCTGCTGCTATTGCTGGTGTACCTGATCTGCCGTGGCCAGGTCGGTGAACCATTGAACCTCGCGGCCAGCAGCCTGTTGCGCTATTTGCCATTGCTGCTGGTACCGCCGGCCGTGGGGGTGATGGTTTACGCCAAGGACATTGCGGCGGATTTCTGGGCCATCGTCGGCGCGCTGGTGCTGTCGCTGTTACTGTCCATGGCGTTCGCGGGTGTGCTGATGCAGCGCATGATCAAGCGCCACGCGCACCATCCTGAGGACAGCCAATGATCCTCGACTGGCACGGCGCCTGGGCGTCGGTAATTCATCATCCATTGTTCGGCATCGGCATTACCCTCGGCGCCTATCAGCTGGTGTTGGCGGCATTCGAGAAAACCCGCTGGATCTTTCTGCAGCCGGTGCTGGTCTCCATGTTGCTGGTGATCGGTGTGCTGGTGGGTTGCGGGCTGACCTACGCCGAGTACCGCAAGAGCACCGAGATCCTCAGCATCCTGCTCGGCCCGGCCACGGTTGCGCTGGCGGTACCGCTTTATCTCAACCTGCGGCGGATTCGGCAGTTGTTCTGGCCGATATTTACTACGCTGGTGATAGGCGGGGTGGTCGCCACGGGTATGGGCGTGCTGTTGGGCTGGTGGTTTGGCGCTGAGCACATGATCCTGATGACCATGGCGCCGAAGTCGGTGACCTCGCCGATTGCGATGTTGGTGGCCGAGCAGATCGGTGGTGTCGCAGCGCTGGCGGCGGTGTTCGTGTTGATCACCGGCGTGATCGGGGCGATCTTCGGTCCAAGTCTGTTGACCCGCCTCGGAGTCCACAGCCCCGAGGCCCGAGGCATGGCCCTGGGCATGACCGCCCATGCGGTCGGCACGGCGGTGGCGATGCAGGAAAACGAAGAGTGCGGCGCCTTCGCGGCGCTGGCGATGAGTCTGATGGGTGTGGCCACGGCGGTGTTGCTGCCGTTGGCGGTGTCGATGGTGGTGTAAGGGAAATGTCTATGAGTCTGCCGCTTTTTCCGCTGAACACGGTGCTGTTTCCGGGTTGCATCCTCGATTTGCAGATTTTCGAGGCGCGCTATCTGGACATGATCGGCCGCTGCATGAAACAGGGCGGCGGTTTCGGCGTGGTCTGCATCCTTGACGGCGAAGAAGTCGGCATTGCCCCGGCAGGTTACGCGTTGGTCGGGTGCGAGGCGCTGATCACCGATTTCAAGCAGCAGGACAATGGTCTGCTGGGAATTCGGGTGCAGGGCGGGCGGCGCTTTCACGTGTTAAGGACCGAGGTTCAGCGCGATCAGTTGACCGTCGCTGAAGTCGAGTGGTTGGAGGACGAACCGGAGCAGCCGCTGCAGGATGAGGATGCCGATCTGGTGGCCTTGCTCAAGGCCCTGGCCGAACACCCGATGGTTGAAGCGCTGAACATGGGCACCGGAGCGGTTGGGCAACAGTCACTGGCCAATCAGTTGGCGTACCTGCTGCCGTTCGCTGAACTGGACAAGATCGACCTGTTGCAACTTGATGATCCGCAGCAACGACTGGATGCTATTCAGGCGTTATTGGATGAGTTGCAGGGGGAGTTATTTGCTTGAGCAGTATTTGGTAATCATTCGGTTTACTTGCCATTATTGCTGTTCGGCGGCGTTTTATTTACTTTGGAGTAACTCGCATGAAGCGGGCTATTAATTGACTAAAAGGAATTCACACCATGATTGTTTACTTGCATGAACGCTCTATCTGGGATGCTGCTGCGGTGGGCTATATGCTAAAAAACGCCACCCCCGGCCAGTCCTTCGACGACACCGCAGAGATTGCATGCCAGCTGGCCGACGCATTGATTCTGGAAAAACGTAAGCGTCAATGGAACAGCTAAGCGCGACCTAACAAAAAACCCGATCATTGATCGGGTTTTTTTCTTCCGCTTAATACGCATACCGCAACATCGTATGCGGCAAATGCCGCAATATAAAAAATCCGAACAACGCCACCATCGCCGGTAATACCAGCCACCAGACCTTGGGTGGCATGGCATTGAGAGAAGTTTGACGCTGAATCAGCCACAAACTCGCCGCACAAACACACGCTGCCAGCATCGCACCGGCGAGCACATCTGTCGGCCAGTGTGCCCCGAGGTATACGCGGGACAAAGAAATCGCCAGAGGCGGCAAGCATCCCACCAACAGCCAGGTCAGGCGCATCCGTGGCGGTTGTCCGCGCCCGGCCAGTACGGCGAGGGTCAGGAACAGCGCGAAAGATCCAGAGGCATGGCCGCTGGGCATGCTGTAACTGGTCAGCGGATCACTCAACACTTCCGGGCGCACCCGGGCGAAAAAATGCTTGGTGGCGGTATTACCCAGTGCAGTGAACAGCAGAGTGCTGCAAGCGAAGATCGCCTGCCGCCATTGCCGGGTAATCAGCAACAGCAGCACCAGCAAGGCGCTGAATACCAGCATGTTGCGGAATTCGCCGATCAGCGTGAAGACAACGGCGACTTCATCGAGCATCGGGCTGCGGTGTTCCTGCACCAGAGTCATCACGCCCTGATCGAGGGCGCTCAGGTGCGAATAGCCGATAAACAGCCCGGCCAGAATCAGAAAACTCATGCCGGCAATGAACATCGTGGCTTTGCGATGCCGACGCAGACTGCTGGTTGCGCTCAGGCCGATCATCAGCGCAATGCTGGCCGCGACTATTCCGGCCTGCGGCCAGAAACCCTCGGGCAGCGGCAAACGAATCGCCGCGCCGGTGGCCCAGCCCGGCAGCAGATACGCCACTGACCATCCGGCCCCGGCCAGCAGGCTGACGGCGAAGAAACGCGGGAAGGGCATGTCGAACATCCCGGCCACCATCGGCAGCATGGGGCGCAGCGGGCCGATGAAGCGCCCTACAAGCAAGCTGGCGATGCCGTAGCGCTGAAAGTACGACTCGGCTCCGGCGATCCATTCCGGGTGATGGCGCAGCCCGGGCAGACGCCGGATGTTCTGATGGAAATGCCGCCCCAGGAAGTACGAAACAACGTCGCCCAGTACCCCGGCGAGAAATCCCAGCAACAGCGTTTCACTCAATGACAGCGCACCGCTGCCGGCCAGTACCGCCACCGCGAACAGCAACACCGTGCCGGGCACGATCAGCCCGGCAATCGCCAGGCACTCGATGAAAGCCACGATGAATACCGCCGCCGCCAGCCATTGCGGGTTGACCGTCAACCAACCGGTGACGCTATCGAGCCATGGGCCCATAAAAACAACTCCATCAATTCTTCAATAAACCCTGGGCGGGCGCACACCAATCTACTCAACACACAAACCACTGTAGGAGCTGCCGCGGCCCGAGCCTGCGGCAGCTCCTACAGGGGGTTGTGTTCACAGCAAAACGTAATCGCGACCTTCGACCTGGCCCCGTCGAAGCGGGTTCCGCGTGCAATAGGCCGCGTAGGTCGCGTCGACGAAGCGGTACATCAAGTGTTCGTCGCGTCCATGGGGGATGCCCAGGCGCGTGGTCTGGATGATATGCACAGGTGTCTGGCCGACATCTTCCACCAGCAGCACTTCATGGTCGAAACGCTTGGCGTCCCAGACCGGCACCTTCAGGCCCAAAGACTTGCACAGCAAGGTTTGTCCCGCGCAGAGCTTTTGTGACGGGCGAGGGCGACCTTGGGCGTCGGGGTTGTTCAACAGCATCTGCGCCAGACTCGCCGGCCCGCTCAATTCATCCACCCAAGGGTAGGCGGATTTAATCAATACGGCGTTGCCCGGGCCCTGGGCGCTGAAATTCAGGGAATCGCCGCCCCGGGCGTAATACATATAGATGTGGCCGCCATCCAGAAACAAAGCCTTACGCTTTTCTGTGTAGCCGAGCGACGCGTGGCTGCCTTTTTCTGCGCAGTAATAGGCTTCGGTCTCGATGATTCGGGCGCTAAGCCACAGGTCGCCGACCCGGTGGCGGATGACTTTGCCCAGTAACTCCCGGGCCAGAACTTGCGCGTCTCGGTCGAAAAACGCGTCCGCAAGGCCCGTGGGCAGGCTCGTGGCGGACGCTCGAACAGTCAGGTTGGACATGATGAACGGCGTTTGTCAGGGCTGATTGAGTCGTGATGATAACAATTTGCAGCTTAATCACGGCTGAACGTCGGCAAATTGCCCTCCATTTCGACCATCCGCCCGTCACCGCTGTTAGTCAGTGGACGCGACAGCTATAATCTGCCGCTTTACTCTTTACCACGACCTTGGAAAAGACCACGCCAGACCATGACTGAGCCCGTTCTTGACTACATGACCCGTCTGGGTCGCGCTGCCCGCGAAGCTTCCCGCGTCATCGGCCGTGCCAGCACTGCGCAGAAAAACCGTGCGCTGCAGGCGGCTGCCAACGCGCTGGACGCTGCACGCGCCGAGTTGACCGCTGCCAATGAGCTGGACTTGGCAGCTGGCCGCGCCAATGGTCTGGAACCGGCGCTGCTCGAGCGTCTGGCGCTGACTCCGGCGCGTATCGACGGGATGATCGTCGGGCTGCGTCAGGTCGCTGCACTGCCGGACCCGGTGGGCGCGATCCGCGACATGAGCTATCGGCCGTCGGGTATCCAGGTCGGCAAGATGCGCGTGCCGCTGGGTGTGATCGGGATCATCTACGAGTCTCGGCCAAACGTGACCATCGATGCTGCCAGCCTGTGCCTGAAGTCCGGCAACGCGACCATCCTTCGTGGCGGCTCCGAAGCCATTCATTCGAACCGAGCCATTGCCGCCTGCATCCAGCGCGGCCTGGCCGAGGCCGATCTGCCGGCCGCCGTGGTGCAAGTGGTCGAAACCACTGACCGTGCCGCCGTTGGCGCCCTAATCACCATGCCCGAATACGTCGACGTCATCGTGCCCCGTGGCGGCCGTGGCCTGATCGAGCGCGTCAGCCGTGACGCCCGCGTGCCGGTGATCAAGCATCTGGACGGCATCTGCCACGTTTACGTGAGCGAGCGCGCCGACCTGGCGAAAGCCCAACGCATTGCATTCAACGCCAAGACGTACCGTTATGGCATCTGCGGTGCGATGGAAACGCTGCTGGTCGATGAATCCATTGCGAAAGATTTCCTGCCGTCGATGGCTGCCCAGTTCCGCGAAAAAGGCGTCGAGCTGCGTGGCTGCGAGCGCACCCGGGCGATCATCGATGCCGTGCCGGCCACCGAAGAAGACTGGAGCACCGAGTACCTGGCGCCGATTCTGTCGATCCGCGTGGTCGACGGGCTGGACCAGGCCATCGAACACATCAACCATTACGGCTCTCACCACACCGATTCGATTGTCAGCGAACACCAGGGCGACACCCGGCGTTTCGTGGCTGAAGTCGACTCTTCGTCGGTGATGATCAACACCCCGACGTGCTTCGCCGATGGCTTTGAATACGGATTGGGTGCCGAGATCGGCATTTCTACTGATAAGCTGCACGCCCGCGGACCGGTGGGCCTCGAAGGTCTGACCTGCGAGAAGTACATCGTGGTCGGTGATGGCCAGTTGCGCGGACAGGAGTCGGTCTGACTTGGGCGACCTCGACCCGTCAGCCCCGGTAACCGCCAGCGCGCCTCGACCTCGACGCATCGGCGTACTGGGCGGGACTTTCGACCCGGTGCACATCGGCCATTTGCGTGGTGCGCTGGAAGTCGCCGAATCGCTGGCGCTCGATGAGCTGCGTCTGACACCCAGTGCCAGGCCGCCCCATCGGAATACGCCGCAAGTGTCGGCGAAGGACCGTCTGGCAATGGTCGAGTGCGCGGTGGCCGGTGTGGCGCCGTTGGTGGTGGACGCCCGCGAATTGCAGCGGGACAAACCGTCCTACACCATTGATACCCTGGAGTTGATGCGTGCCGAAATGGCCGCCGAGACCCAGGTTTTTCTGCTTTTGGGCTGGGACGCATTTTGCGGCCTGCCCACTTGGCACCGCTGGGAAGAGTTGCTCCAGCATTGCCATATCCTGGTGTTGCAACGCCCGGATGCCGACAGCGAACCGCCGGATGCCTTGCGCAACCTGCTGGCAGCGCGCTCGGTGAGCGACCCGCTGGCCCTCAAAGGGCCGAGTGGACAGATTGCATTCGTCTGGCAGACGCCGCTCGCGGTATCCGCCACCCAGATCCGTCAACTGCTGGCCAGCGGTAAGTCGGTACGTTTCCTGGTGCCCGACGCGGTCCTGGCCTACATCGATGCGCACGGACTCTACCGTGCGTCGAACTGAATAGGAGTGCCTCAAGGCACGTAGCAACAACGTGTATTGAAGCGCCCGAACATACGAGCAAAACGAGTTTTATATGACGAACAACGAAGTAAACAAAGTTAAGCGCAAAGGCACGTTCAAGAGCGCTCCGCTGCCAGAAAAGGTGCTCGCTGCCGAGCCGCCTAAAGGCGACGAGCTGGTCAAGATCGCCGTAGCCGCCCTGGAAGACGTCAAGGCCCAGGACGTGCTGGTCATCGACGTTCGCGACAAGCAGAGCATCACTGACTACATGATCATCGCTACCGGTACCTCCAACCGTCAGATCGGCGCGATGCTGGACAAGGTCCGTGAAGCGGTCAAGGCCCTGGGCATCAAGCCACTGGGTGAAGAAGGCAAGGGCGACAGTGACTGGGTGCTGCTGGACATGGACGACGTGATCGTCCACATGATGACCTCCAACGCCCGTCAGTTCTACGACCTGGAGCGCCTGTGGAAAGGTGCCGAGCAGAGCCGTGCCGCCGATGGCAAACACCACAGTCCTGAAGTTGGTCACGAGCATTTCAACAAGCTCAACAAAGACCAGGAATAAGGAACGGCTGTGCGACTGCGACTGATCGCCGTCGGTTCACGCATGCCCAAATGGGTGGAAGAGGGCTGGCATGAATATGCCAAGCGTCTTCCGTCCGAGCTGGCGCTGGAACTGGTGGAAATTCCGCTCAACACCCGGGGCAAGAATGCCGACGTGGCGCGCTTCATCCGTCAGGAAGGCGAAGCCATGCTGGCCAAGGTCGGGCCTAACGAGCGCGTTGTGACCCTCGAAGTCCACGGCAAGCCCTGGAGCACCGAGCAACTGGCGGTCGAACTCGATCGCTGGCGGCTGGACTCGCGCACGGTGAATTTCATGGTCGGCGGTCCCGAAGGGCTGGCGCCGGAAGTGTGTGCCCGTGCGGATCAGCGCTGGTCGTTGTCGCCATTGACGTTGCCGCACCCGCTGGTGCGAATCCTGATCGGCGAACAGCTGTATCGTGCCTGGACAGTGCTGTCCGGCCACCCTTACCACAAGTAGTTCTGCCCTCATGCCTCAGCCGATCCGCATCAAGGACCACGAAAAAGACGCCCGTCTGGTGCGTGGCCGCGTCGTGTTCGGGGCAATTGCGGTCGTGGCGCTGATCGGCGTGTTGATTGCGCGCCTGTATTTCCTCCAGGTGATCCAGTACGACTACCACTCGACCCTGTCGGAAAACAACCGCGTCCACGTGCAGCCGATTCCGCCGACCCGCGGGTTGATTTTCGACCGCAATGGCGTGGTGATTGCCGACAACCGGCCGAGCTTCAGCCTGAGCATGACCCGCGAACGCTCCGGCGATTGGCAGCAAGTGCTCGACGTGATCGTCGAGGTGCTGGAACTGACGCCTGAAGACCGGGTGATTTTCGAGAAGCGCATGCGCCAGGGGCGTCGGCCGTTCGAGCCGGTGCCGATCCTGTTTGAGTTGACCGAAGAGCAGATCGCCCGCATCGCCGTGAACCAGTTCCGGTTGCCGGGGGTGGAAGTGGTCGCGCAATTGGTTCGGCACTACCCGCAGGGCGCGCACTTTGCGCACTCGGTGGGCTACATGGGGCGGATCAACGAGAAAGAGCTGAAAACGCTCGATCCAGTGAGCTACAGCGGCACCCATCAAATTGGTAAAACCGGCATCGAGCGCTTCTACGAGCCGGAGCTGCACGGTCAGGTCGGTTACGAGGAAGTCGAGACCAACGCTCGGGGCCGTGTATTGCGGGTGCTCAAGCGTACCGAACCGATTTCCGGCAAAGACATCGTCCTGAGCCTGGACATCAAACTGCAGGAAGCCGCCGAAGCCGCGCTCGGTGGTCGCCGTGGCGCAGTGGTAGCCCTGGACCCGAAAACCGGCGAAGTACTGGCGATGGTCAGTCAGCCGAGTTTCGACCCGAACCTGTTTGTCACCGGCATCAGCTCCAAGGCTTATTCCGAACTGCGCGATTCCATCGATCGACCCCTGTTCAACCGCGTGCTGCGCGGTCTGTACCCGCCGGGCTCGACGATCAAGCCAGCGGTGGCGATTGCCGGTCTGGACGCCGGCGTAGTGACGGCTTCGACCCGGGTGTTCGACCCCGGTTATTACATGCTGCCTAACTACGATCACAAGTACCGCAACTGGAACCGCACCGGTGACGGCTTCGTCGACCTCGACACGGCGATCATGCGTTCCAACGACACCTACTTCTATGACCTGGCCCACAAGCTGGGGATCGATCGGTTGTCGGCGTACATGACCAAGTTCGGCATCGGTCAGAAAGTCTCTTTGGACATGTTCGAAGAGTCGCCGGGCTTGATGCCGACGCGAGAGTGGAAGCGCGCGACGCGCCGCCAGGCGTGGTTCCCTGGCGAAACGCTGATTCTCGGGATCGGCCAGGGCTACATGCAGTCGACTCCGTTGCAACTGGCCCAGGCCACGGCGCTGGTGGCCAACAAAGGCATCTGGAACCGTCCGCACCTGGCCAAGACCATCGAAGGCGAGAAACCGGTGGATGAGAACCCGATGCCGGACATCATCCTGCGTGACCCGTCCGACTGGAACAAGGTCAACCACGGCATGCAACAGGTGATGCACGGCGCCCGCGGTACGGCGCGCAAAGCGTCGATCGGTGCGCAATACCGCATCGCCGGCAAGAGCGGTACGGCCCAGGTGGTCGCGATCAAGCAGGGCGAGAAGTACGACCGCTCCAAGGTTCAGGAGCGCCACCGCGACCACGCCTTGTTCGTTGGTTTTGCACCGGCCGACGACCCGAAAATCGTGGTCTCGGTGATGGTCGAAAACGGTGAGTCCGGCTCCGGCGTTGCTGCGCCGGTGGTGCGGCAGATCATGGACGCCTGGCTCCTGGGCCAGGACGGCCGGTTGAAGCCCGAATACGCCAGCCCTATCAGTGCAGAGGCAACCGCCCGTGATGAATAATTTTGACCGCATGCTCTCCAGTGAGGATGTGATGCGTCGCCGCGCGACGCTGCTGCAACGCCTGCACATCGACGGGCCGCTGCTGATTTTGCTGCTGACTCTCGCGGCCGGCAGCCTGTTCGTGCTGTATTCCGCCAGTGGCAAAAGCTGGGATCTGTTGGCCAAGCAAGCCACTTCGTTCGGCATCGGTCTGGTGTCGATGATCGTCATCGCCCAGTTCGAGCCGCGCTTCATGGCTCGCTGGGTACCGGTCGGCTATGTGGTCGGCGTGCTGTTGCTGGTGGTGGTGGACGTCATGGGGCACAACGCCATGGGCGCCACGCGCTGGATCAACATCCCCGGTGTAATCCGCTTCCAGCCTTCGGAATTCATGAAGATCCTGATGCCGGCGACCATCGCCTGGTATCTGTCCAAACGCACCTTGCCGCCGCAACTCAAGCATGTCGGCATCAGCCTGATGCTGATTGGCGTTCCGTTCATCCTGATCGTGCGGCAACCGGACCTTGGCACTTCGCTGCTGATCCTCGCCGGCGGCGCCTTCGTGCTGTTCATGGGCGGCCTGCGCTGGCGCTGGATTCTCAGCGTGCTCGCCGCTGCTGTACCAGTCGCCGTGGCGATGTGGTTCTTCATCATGCACGACTACCAGAAGCAACGGATCCTGACCTTCCTCGACCCGGAAAGCGATCCGCTGGGCACTGGCTGGAACATCATTCAGTCCAAGGCGGCCATCGGCTCCGGCGGCGTGTTCGGTAAGGGCTGGTTACTCGGCACCCAGTCGCACCTGGATTTCCTGCCGGAAAGCCACACCGACTTCATTATCGCGGTCATGGGCGAAGAGTTCGGTCTGGTGGGCATTTGCGCATTGCTGCTGATCTACCTGCTGTTGATCGGTCGTGGCCTGGTGATTACCGCCCAGGCCCAGACTTTGTTCGGCAAGTTGCTGGCGGGCGCGCTGACCATGACGTTTTTTGTATATGTTTTCGTCAACATCGGTATGGTCAGTGGCCTGTTGCCGGTGGTGGGGGTGCCGTTGCCTTTCATTAGCTACGGAGGAACTTCGCTGGTGACGCTGCTGTCAGCGTTTGGGGTTTTGATGTCGATCCATACCCATCGTAAGTGGATCGCGCAGGTTTGAATAAGGTGAAGATTTCAATGCAAGTAATGCGTGGCTGGGCGACTCGATACGCGCCATGGGTCGGCCTGGTAAGCATCCTTGGCACTGCGCAGGAAGCGTTGGCCGGCGATTACGAAGGCTCGCCTCAGGTGGCCGAATTCGTCGGTGAAATGACCCGCGACTACGGTTTCGCCGGCGAACAACTGATGGGCGTGTTCCGCGAAGCCGAGCGCAAGCAGTCGATTCTGGACGCGATTTCGAAACCCGCAGAACGGGTCAAGCAGTGGAGCGAATATCGCCCGATGTTCATCACCGATGCGCGCATCGCCCGTGGTGTGGATTTCTGGCGTCAGCATGAGGCGGTCCTGGCCCGGGCGGAGCAGGAATACGGTGTGCCGGCCCAGGTGATCGTCTCGATCATCGGTGTTGAGACCTTTTTCGGACGTAATACCGGCAATTTCCGGGTAGTTGATGCCTTGTCGACCCTGGGTTTCGACTATCCTCCCCGTGCCGAATTTTTCCGCAAGGAATTACGTGAATTCCTGCTGCTGGCCCGTGAAGAGCAGGTCGATCCGTTGACCCTCAAAGGCTCCTACGCCGGTGCCATGGGCTTGCCTCAGTTCATGCCGAGCAGCTTTCGCGCCTATGCGGTGGATTTCGACGGTGACGGCCACATCAATATCTGGACCAATCCTGACGATGCGATTGGCAGCGTTGCCAGTTACTTCAAGCGTCATGGCTGGGTCGCCGGTGAGCCGGTGGTCAGCCGCGCTGATGTGCGCGGCGATCAGGCGGACGAAGGTTTGACCACAGGCATCGAGCCGACTAAAACCGTCGGAGAGTTGCGGGCCCTGGGCTGGTCAAGTCATGATGCGCTGCGCGATGATATGCCGGTTACCGCTTTCCGGCTGGAAGGCGACAAGGGTCCCGAATACTGGATGGGCCTGAAGAATTTCTACGCAATCACGCGTTATAACCGCAGCGTGATGTACGCCATGGCCGTACATCAACTGTCTGAACAGCTGGTCCAAGCACGGGGCGTCAAGTAATGCGGGCATTGCCTATGAATAAACCCCTGAAGCTGATGGCATTGGCCGCGTTGGCAGTGCTGGTCGCCAGTTGCTCGACCAGTCGCGCGCCGACGCAGAAATCCACGACCGCCGTGCGCTCGGCGCCGGGGCTGGACATCAACCGCGCTCACAAGGATGGCGCGCCATGGTGGGATGTCGATGTGTCGCGCATCCCGGATGCCACGCCAACCCTGCACACCGGCCCGTACAAGGCCAACCCGTACACCGTGCTGGGCAAGACGTACTTCCCGTTGCAAGAATCCAAGACTTACGTTCAATCGGGCACTGCATCCTGGTACGGCACCAAGTTCCATGGTCAGAACACCGCCAACGGCGAAGTCTATGACCTCTACGGCATGAGCGCCGCACACAAGACTTTGCCACTGCCGAGTTACGTTCGGGTGACTAACCTGGACAACAACAAGACCGTGATCCTGCGAGTCAACGACCGCGGGCCGTTCTATTCGGACCGGATCATCGATTTGTCCTACGCCGCGGCCAAGAAACTTGGCTATGCCGAAACCGGCACGGCGCGGGTCAAGGTCGAAGGCATTGACCCGCAGCAATACTGGGCAGCCAAGGGGCGTCCGGCGCCTTTGATGCTCAACGAGCCGCAAGTCGCGCAGAATAGCGCCCCGGTGATTACGTCTAAGGCCGGTACGGTCGAGCAATGGACGCCGCCGCCGCAGCAACACGCCGCCGCTGTCGTGCCTGTACAGATCGACACGAAAAAACCATCCGCCGCTTCCACTGGCCAGTACCTGCAAGTAGGTGCTTTCGCCAACCCGGACGCTGCCGAACTCTTGAGATCGAAGCTCAGCGGAATGGTGAGCGCTCCGGTGTTCATCAGTTCAATCGTGCGCAATCAACAAACGCTGCATCGGGTACGCCTGGGGCCAATTGGTTCGCCGGGTGAAATACAGCAAGTGCAGAACAGTGTGCGCCTGGCCAATCTGGGTTCGCCAAGTGTGGTCACCGAGTAATACGTAGGACTTGTTTGACGGTTCATCCGCAGTCGGGGATGAATCAGGTTGTTGGCTCGTCGAAGAACAAAAGCCCGGCAAGGGTTGCAGAGTGAACGACTGAACACGCGATAACCCGTTAGAGGTTATTTGATTAGTTTTTGCCTTCGGGCAAGTTTCCATTAGCGATTTCGAGAGACGGATGAACATCACCACCTTTGCCAAACGCCTGTGCCTTCTAGTCCCGCTGCTCCTCTCGCCTGCCGCATTCGCGGTCGAGATGATGCCGTCGCCACCGCAACTGGCCGCCAAGGCCTACGTGCTCATGGACGCCAGCAGCGGCAACGTGCTGGTCGAGAACAACGGTGACCAGCGTCTGCCGCCAGCCAGCCTGACCAAGCTGATGACGGCTTACATCGCGACCCTGGAAATCCGTCGCGGCCAGATCGGTGAAAACGATCCGGTCACCGTCAGCGAGAACGCCTGGCGTACCGGCGGTTCGCGGATGTTCATCAAGGTCGGCTCGCAAGTCACTGTCAGTGACCTGCTGCACGGCATCATCATCCAGTCGGGCAACGACGCCAGTGTTGCGCTCTCCGAGCACATCGCCGGCAGCGAAGACGCGTTCGCCGACATGATGAACAAAACCGTTGGCGACCTGGGCATGACCAACAGCCACTTCATGAACCCGACCGGACTGCCGAACCCGGAGCATTACTCGTCGGCTCACGACATGGCCGTGCTGGCTCGCGCGATCATTCACGAAGACCCGGCTCACTATGCGATCTACTCGCAGAAAGAGTTTTTCTGGAACGGCATCAAGCAACCTAACCGTAACCTGCTGCTGTGGCGCGACAAGACTGTCGACGGTCTGAAAACCGGCCACACCGACGAAGCGGGCTACTGCATGGTGTCTTCGGCCGTGCGTGATGGCATGCGTCTGATCGCCGTGGTGTTCGGCACCAACAGCGAAGTGGCTCGCGCCGCCGAGACCCAGAAGCTGCTGACCTACGGTTTCCGTTTCTTCGAAACCCAGACCTTCTACCAGAAAGGCGCCGAACTGGCTCAGGCTCCTGTCTGGAAAGGCGCGACCAATCAAGTCAAGGCCGGCCTGGCTGAAGACCTGACCATGACCCTGCCGAAAGGCCAGCTGAAAAAGCTCGCTGCCAGCATGACCATGAACCCGCAACTGGTCGCACCAATCGCCAAGGGCGACGTGATCGGTAAAGTCGAAGTCAAACTGGACGACAAGGTAGTGCACAGCGCTGACCTGATCGCTCTGGATGGCGTCGAAGAGGGTGGTATCTTCCGCCGCATGTGGGATAGCATCCGTCTATTCTTCTACGGCTTGTTCAACTGATAGTGTGCACCTGCATGGCCTCGCGCTCATCCGGCGTGGGGCTATGCCCGTCGCCACGGCTTACGCTTACGAGGCCGTTACGCCATGACCGATACCGAAGTAAAGGCGCCTAAGATCGAATTCCCCAACGTTGATTACCCGGTTAAGGTGATCAGCGATACCGGTGTAGGCAACAAGGACAAGATCATCGAGATCGTCATGAAACACGCGACGATCAACCATGACCGCGTTGATGAGCGCCAAAGCACCAACGGCAAATACACCACGATTCAGTTGCACATCGTCGCCACCGACCAGGACCAGCTGTACAACATCAACAGCGAACTGCGGGCTACCGGCTTCGTGCACATGGTGTTGTGATGTCTGGCACGCTGGGCTTTCGCGAGCTCGGCCAGATGGCTTACGAGCCGGTCTGGCATGCCATGCAACGGTTTACCAACGAACGCGGCAGCGATGCCGCCGACGAAATCTGGCTGGTCGAGCACCCGCCGGTGTTCACCCAGGGGCAGGCCGGCAAGGCCGAGCACTTGTTACTGCCGGGAGATATCCCGGTGGTGCAGGTCGATCGCGGTGGTCAGGTGACGTATCACGGTCCCGGGCAACTGGTGGCTTATTTGCTGCTGGATGTGCGCAAGCTGGGATTCGGCGTGCGAGACCTGGTGAGCCGCATGGAGTCGTGCCTGATCGAGCTGCTCGCCAGCTATGGCGTGACCGCCGCCGCCAAGCCGGATGCGCCGGGTGTCTATGTCGATGGGGCGAAAATCGCTTCTCTGGGTCTGCGGATCCGCCACGGTTGTTCCTTTCATGGCCTGGCCCTGAACGTGGACATGAACCTGGAACCGTTTCGACGGATTAATCCCTGCGGCTATGCCGGGCTGGCGATGACCCAGCTGAGCGATCACGCAGGATCGATTGAATTTGCCGAGGTAAGTGCCCGGCTGCGTGCGCAGCTCGTCAAACACCTCGACTATGCTGAGCAGACGACCCTAACGGGCGGAATCGACTGATATGACTACTGATGCAGTGCAAACCATGATCCCGACGCAGGATGTCACCGAGCGTCCGGCCCCGCGTGCCAAGGTTGAAGCCGGCGTAAAGCTGCGCGGCGCCGAGAAGGTTGCACGCATCCCGGTAAAGATCATTCCGACCACTGAGCTGCCGAAAAAGCCTGACTGGATTCGTGTGCGCATTCCGGTATCTCCGGAAGTCGACCGCATCAAGGCCCTGTTGCGCAAACACAAGCTGCACAGCGTCTGCGAAGAAGCCTCATGCCCGAACCTGGGCGAGTGCTTCTCCGGCGGCACCGCGACCTTCATGATCATGGGCGACATCTGTACCCGTCGCTGCCCGTTCTGCGACGTTGGTCACGGTCGTCCGAAGCCACTGGACGTCAACGAGCCGGAAAGCCTGGCCATCGCCATTGCCGACCTGCGCCTGAAGTACGTGGTAATCACCTCGGTAGACCGCGACGACCTTCGTGACGGCGGTGCCCAGCACTTTGCCGACTGCATCCGCGAAATCCGCAAACTGTCGCCGAACGTACAGCTCGAGACCCTGGTTCCGGATTACCGTGGCCGCATGGACATCGCCCTGCAAATCACCGCGGCCGAGCCACCGGATGTGTTCAACCACAACCTGGAAACCGTGCCGCGCCTGTACAAGGCTGCGCGTCCGGGTTCGGATTACCAGTGGTCGCTGACCCTGCTGCAACGCTTCAAGCAAATGATGCCGCACATCCCGACCAAGTCCGGCCTGATGCTGGGTCTGGGCGAGACCGACGACGAAGTGATCGAAGTCATGAAGCGCATGCGCGAGCACGACATCGACATGCTGACCCTGGGCCAGTACCTGCAACCGTCCCGCAGCCACTTGCCGGTGCAGCGCTTCGTGCACCCGGACACCTTCGCCTGGTTCGCCGAGGAAGGTTACAAGATGGGCTTCAAGAACGTTGCTTCGGGTCCGCTGGTGCGTTCGTCGTACCACGCTGACGAGCAGGCGAAGCTGGTCAAGGCCGAGCTGATGTCGTCCTGATCCATCGCATGAGTTGAAAACGCCCGCACGGCTTTAGGCCTTGCGGGCGTTTTTTTGTCCCGGATACGGCAACTGCAGTGTTTTTTGTAATCAGCGGCGCAACAAACCCTCTTCTGTTTATTCCCGTTCCTGATTACTGTGTGTAGAGGTTTCACGCCAGGGAGATATGGATGACCGCTCGACCGACCCACACCCTTTGCCCTAATGCCCCGGTCCCGCTATTGCCGTCAGAAGGGCAGATTGGCGTTATTGCACCGGCCGGTCCCGCGGCGCTGGACACGCGTAAAGCGGTGCAATGGATGCGCGCACGGGGCTATTCGCTGAAAGTGTTTCCAGGCGTCTATGAGACCAGTGGCTACCTGGCCGGTAGTGACGACGTGCGGCTCAATGATTTGCACGCCGCGTTCGCCGACCGCGAGGTCGATGCAATCATCTGCCTGCGCGGCGGCTACGGCACGCCACGGCTGCTCGACCGAATCGACTTCGATCTGTTGCGCAACAACGCCAAGCCGTTCATCGGTTACAGCGACATCACGGCGTTGCACCTGGCAATCAGCCGCTATGCCGGCTTCGTGACATTCCACGGTCCGCTGCTGAACGCAGACTTGCTGGGAAACCGGCAGCCGCCCACCGAGTTTTCATTCTTCAACATGCTGAGTGGCGAGGTGAAGGCAGGTAGCGTGCTGGCGCACCCCAAGGCTTATCCGTTGACCACAATCGAGCCTGGCATCGCTCATGGGCGCTTGTTGGGGGGCAATCTGTCGATGATCGCCGCGACCATGGGTACGCCCTACGAGATCGATGCCGAGGGCGTCATCCTGTTTATCGAAGACATCAACGAGCCGCTGTATCGCATCGACCGGTTGCTGACCCATCTGCGGTTGGCGGGCACGCTGCACAAATTGCGCGGGGTTCTGGTGGGGGATGTGGCAGGGGTAGAGGTGACAGCGCTGGAGCGGTTGCTCAAGCAGACGTTCGAGCCGTTGCAGATTCCAGTACTGTCGGGTTGGCGCAGTGGGCATTGCGACCCGAACCTGACGTTGCCGATGGGGGCGTTGGTGAAGCTGGACGCGGGGAACAAGGTGTTGGTGTTGGAGCAGGATGTTGTTACCCGGTAAATAACAAAAAAGATCGCAGCCTGCGGCAGTTCCTACAGAATTACACGAAACTCTGTAGGAGCTGCCGCAGGCTGCGATCTTTTCTTTTTAGCGGTTACGCAATCCTTCCAGCAACTTGTGCGTCGGATAACCATCCGCCGGCCAGCCGAATGACTGTTGGGCGCTGCGGATCGCCTTGCGTGTATTGGCGCCGATGATGCCGTCGGCGGTGCCCGCGTCGTAGTTCTGCGCGCTGAGCAGGTTTTGCAATTCAATTCGCTCGGTGCGGCTCAACGGCAAATCATCCTTCGGCCAGGTGCCGCTGATCAGGCCCCCGCCATTGAAGCGCTCGGACAACAGGCTCACCGCCAGGGCGTAGGACGACGAGTTGTTGTACTTGAGGATCGCCCGGAAGTTGTCGAGCACCAGGAATGCCGGACCACGATAACCGGCCGGCAGCAACAACGCTGCGGACAGTTGTTCGGTGCCTGGCGGAACCTGGCCGCCGTTAGGCATCATCACGCCCAGTTGCCGCCATTCGGCGACACTCTTGCGGATCGTGCCATCGGCCAGCACGTAGTTGAAGCTGCTCGGCAGTTGCACTTCGAAGCCCCACGGCTGGCCTTTCTGCCAGCCGGAGCTTTGCAGGTAATGCGCGGTCGAGGCCAGCGCATCAGCGGTGCTGCCCCAGATATCGCGGCGACCGTCACCATCGAAGTCCACTGCGTGGGTGTTGTAAGTGGTCGGGATGAACTGCGTCTGGCCCATGGCGCCGGCCCAGGAACCGAGCATTTTCTCGGGTTCGATGTCGCCTTGTTGCAGGATCTGCAGGGCGGCGATCAATTGCGCGTGGGCGAAGCCGGGACGTCGACCTTCGTAGGCCAGGGTCGCCAGCGAGTTGATCACCGACTTGCTGCCCTGGAACTGGCCGAAATTACTCTCCATGCCCCACACCGCGACCAGTACCTGACGGTCGACACCATAGCGCTGTTCGATGCTTCGCAGAATGCCGTCGTATTCGCTGATCAGCGCCTGACCTTTGCGTACGCGCAGGGGGGACAGGGCGCCATCGAGATATTCCCACACCGGTTTTGCGAATTCCGGTTGGCTGCGGTCGGCGCGGATGACGCTGGGGTCGAGGCTGACGTTGGCAAAGGCCCGGTCGAACAGATCGGCGCGGATGCCGGCGGCCAGAGCGTCCTTGCGGAAACCGGCCTGCCACTCGGCGAAGGTCTGGGTAGGCTGGATATCGAGATTTTCGCCGCTCGGCACCACAGGCGGGATGACCGCTGGGGCGGTGGCAACGGGGAGTGACTGAATCGGCTGGGCGTCAGCGGCGGTGGGTTTTTCCGCGCAGGCGACTAGCAAAATGAGGCTGGAGGCAGCAATCAATTGGCGTACGGGCCAACGATGGGAAAGACAAAAGGGCATGCACAGGTCCAGGAAATACGTATCAAGTGCAGACCTTAACATGTTGAGCGGATGCATGCCTTTCAGGCCGCCAGAAAGTAAGAAGCCTCCCAGCTATCAGACTGGAAGGCTTCGCGGCGGTAGCTGCCTTTG
This sequence comes from Pseudomonas sp. GL-RE-29, assembly GCF_019947275.1. Classification (NCBI taxonomy): domain Bacteria; kingdom Pseudomonadati; phylum Pseudomonadota; class Gammaproteobacteria; order Pseudomonadales; family Pseudomonadaceae; genus Pseudomonas; species Pseudomonas sp. GL-RE-29. Next base: position 89,334 of record NZ_JAGYGD010000015.1, on the reverse strand, counting down.
CCCTTGCCGGCTCGTTCCTGGCGGCTGCGGAACAATGGCTGGGCGATGATGGATTTGGCCTTGTTGGGGCCGTGTTTGGACGGCTTTTTGCTCATGATGGTCTCTCGCAAGTGATGGGTTTTTGCGGGGCAAATCATCGGCCGAAGTTGGGGTTCTGTCCAGTCCCGCGATGTGTAGGGAATGATGATATGTGGCGAGGGAGCTTGCTCCCGCTCGGCTGCGGAGCAGTCGTAAACTTGTAAGCGCGTATTAACAGAAAATGCTCGGCGTTTGGTTTGGGGACTTCGTAACCCAGCGGGAGCAAGCTCCCTCGCCACAAAACGCCTTATTCAGCAGGCAACGACAATCTTTGCCCAGCCATCAACAGCGATAACCGACTCAAGCTCATCCACGGCGAACCGGCCGCCTGACCTTTGATCTGCGCATCGATGCGCTGCGCTTCGAGCAACAGTTGCGCCCAGCGTTGCGCCGAATAGCGTTGCAGGGCTTTGCTCATCAGCGGTTTGCGCTTGTCCCAGACCGGCGGTCGCGCCTGGCTGAAGGCTTTGTCCAGGGGCACGCCCTGGCTGTATTGCAGTGACAAATTAGCCAGCAGGCGCAGTTCCCGGGCCAGGGCCCAGAGAATGACCGGTGGTTCGACACCTTCACCACGCAGCCCTTCAAGCATGCGCAGGGCATGGGCGGCTTCACCGTTGAGAATCGCATCGGTCAGCCCGAAGACATCGAAACGCGCGCTGTCGGCTACCGCCGCCTGCACGGTTTCCACGGTGATCTGGCCTTCTTCGGCCATCAATTTAAGCTTTTCGATTTCCTGGGCCGCGGCCAGCAGGTTGCCCTCGACCCGTGCGGCGATCAGCTCGACAGCGTCCTGGCTGGCGGAAAGCCCGGCCTGGGATAAACGCTGGCGGATCCAGCTCGGCAACTGGCTGACATCCACCGGCCAGATCTGCACGAACTGGGTTTGCGGGCCTTCGACCAGCGCCTTGCCCCACTTGGTTTTCTGCGCACTGCCATCGAGTTTTGGCAGGCTGATCAGCAGCAACGTGTCTTCGGCGGGTCGCGAGCAGTATTCGATGAGCGCAGCGGCACCTTTGTCACCGGGCTTGCCGGAGGGCAGCCGCAATTCCAGCAGGCGCTTTTCGGCGAACAGCGACATGCTCGCACCGGCTTGCAGCAACGTGCCCCAGTCGAAACTGGCGTCGGCGGCAAAGACCTGGCGTTCATCGAAGTCCTGTCGGCGGGCGGCGGCACGGATAGCGTCGGCGGCTTCCTGGCACAGCAAAGGATCATCGCCACTGATGACGTAGACCGGCGCGAGGGCGCCTTGCAGGTGTTTGGCGAGTTGGGCGGGAGCGAGCTTCATAAGAGAGGGCGAACGGGGCGCCTGAGCGCCCCGTAAGTCTTACTGCTGCGGCAGTTCGATAGGCGACTGACGCGGCGTTTCCGCTTCAGCCTTGCGCGCCGCTTCCAGTGCCGCGGCTTCAGCCTTGGCCTTGGCATCGGCGGTCTGCTGCAGCTGATCCAGTTGGGCTGGCGTCAGTTGTTGCAGGCGCAGCATCATCCGCTGAACCAGCTCGCGACGGGTTTCTGTCCGGGCAGTTGCGGCTTCCTGATCGGAACCTACCAGGTTGTTGCCGTCGTGGATAAAGATTTTCTGCACTTCAAGCTTGTCGCTCAGCAGGTCCAGGTCGCCCTTGCCGCGAATGTCGTAGTTGAGGACCGTGGTCACCTGGTACTCGCCAGTACGGCCGGCACCGGCGTAGCTGAGGATGCGCTGGCTTTCCTGCTCATCGGTCAGCACCAGTTTGTACGGTGCGCCGGTATAGACGTTGACGCCGCTGCTTTCCAGCACCTGACGCAGTTGCTTCACGGTTTCACCGTAGGAGTTACGCGCGGTCAGGTCGAGTTCCTTGATCGCCAGTTCGGTGGTCCCGGTGCCGCGCAGATGGAAACCACAGGCGCTCAGCAGGACCGCAAGGCCCATCACCAGCAAGTTGCGTTTGATCATTGTGTTGCTCCCCTTGAAACCATGTGGGCCGATCAGGCGGCCCGAAAGGTTTTACGCGGCGCCAGGCATGACCTGGCGCCTGATCCAATTAGCTGGCGACGATGTTGACCAGTTTCCCGGGCACCACGATCACTTTACGAATAGTCAGGCCATCGACGAAACGCAGCACGTTTTCGTTGGCGCGGGCAGCGGCTTCGACTTCTTCACGTGTCGCGCCGGCAGGCATTTCGATCTGGCCGCGGAGCTTGCCGTTGACCTGGATGACCAGCGTCAGGCTGTCCTGCACCAGTGCGCTGTCGTCCAGCACCGGCCAGCCAGCGTCGATCACCGGATCGGCGTGACCCAGTTGACTCCACAGCTCATGGCTGATGTGCGGGGTGATCGGCGCAAGCAGCAGCGTCACGGTTTCCAGGCCTTCTTGAACCAGTGCGCGATCCTGTTCGGTACCTTGCGGGGCTTTTTCCAGTACGTTCATCAGCGTCATCACCTGGGCGATGGCGGTGTTGAATTTGTGGTTCTGGCCGACGTCGTGGCTGGCCTGCTTGATGGCCTGGTGGATCGAACGGCGAATGGCTTTCTGTTCGTCGTTCAGGCTCGCAACGTCCAGTTTGCCCGGCAGGCCCTGGGTGACGTGCGCTTGAGCCAGACGCCAGACGCGTTTGAGGAAGCGATGCGAACCCTCTACGCCGGAGTCGGACCATTCCGCGCTCATGTCAGGTGGCGAGGCGAACATCATGAACAGGCGGCAGGTGTCTGCACCGAACTGGTCAATCATCGACTGAGGGTCGACGCCGTTGTTCTTCGACTTGGCCATCTTCTCGGTGCCGCCGATTTCCACCGGCAGGCCGTCCGCGATGAGCTTGGCGCTGATGACTTTGGCTTTGCTGTCGCGTTCGAGCTCGACGTCCGCCGGGTTAAACCAGGTGTAGGCACCGTTGGCTTCGCGACGGTAGTAGGTCTCGGCAATCACCATGCCCTGGGTCAGCAGGTTCTTGAACGGCTCGTTGGAGCTCACCAGGCCTTCGTCGCGCATCAGCTTGTGGAAGAAGCGCGCATAAAGCAGGTGAAGAATCGCGTGTTCGATACCGCCGATGTATTGGTCCACCGGCAACCAGTGGTCAGCCGCCGATTTTTCTACCAGGCCACCTTCAAAGTGCGGCGAGGCGTAACGGGCGTAGTACCACGAGGACTCGACGAAGGTGTCCATGGTGTCGGTTTCACGCTTGGCAGGCTGGCCACATTTCGGGCAGCTGCACTCGTAGAACTCGGGCATGCGCGCCAATGGCGAGCCGGCGCCATCGGGAACGACGTCTTCCGGCAGTACAACAGGCAATTGATCTTCTGGAACCGGCACATCTCCGCAGCTATCGCAGTGGATGATCGGGATCGGGCAGCCCCAGTAGCGCTGACGGCTGATGCCCCAGTCGCGCAGGCGGAACTGGGTGCGCGAGGCGCCCAGTTCCTTCTTGATCAGCGCGACTTCGATGGCGTCGAACGCGCCAGCGAAGTCGAGGCCGTCGAATTCACCGGAGTTGATCAGAGTGCCGTGCTCACCGTAGGCGTCTTGCCAAGGCGCCGGGTTAGTGTCGCCGGAGCTGGTACGCACCACCGATTTGACCGGCAGGTTGTACTTGTGGGCGAATTCGAAATCGCGCTCGTCGTGAGCTGGAACAGCCATCACCGCGCCATCGCCGTAGTGCATCAGCACGTAGTTGGCGACCCAGACCGGCAGTTTTTCGCCGGTCAGCGGGTGCTCGACGAACAGGCCGGTCGGCAGGCCTTTTTTCTCTTGAGTGGCAACGTCGGCTTCGGCCACGCTGCCGCCCTTGCATTCAGCGATGAACGCTTGCAGCTCAGGGTTGTTCTGCGCGGCCAGAGTGGCCAGGTGGTGTTCGGCGGCCACGGCAACGTAGGTCGCGCCCATCAGGGTGTCCGGGCGGGTGGTGAAGACTTTCAGGGCGCCGGTTTCGCCGATGGAATCGACGTTGTACGGGAACTGCACTTCCATGCCGCGGGACTTGCCGATCCAGTTGCGCTGCATGGTCTTGACCTGTTCAGGCCAGCCAGTCAGATCGTCGAGGCTCTCCAGCAGCTCATCCGCGTAGGCGGTGATCTTGAAGTAGTACATCGGGATTTCGCGCTTTTCGATCAGCGCGCCGGAACGCCAGCCGCGACCGTCGATCACCTGTTCGTTGGCCAGGACGGTCTGGTCGACCGGGTCCCAGTTTACGGTGCCGCTTTTTTTGTAGATCACACCTTTTTCGAACAGGCGGGTGAACAGCCATTGTTCCCAGCGGTAGTAATCCGGCTTGCAGGTGGTCACTTCACGGGACCAGTCCACCGCCAGGCCCAGGCTGCGCAGCTGGGATTTCATGTAGGCAATGTTTTCGTAGGTCCACTTGGCGGGCGCTACGTTGTTCTTCATCGCGGCGTTTTCCGCCGGCATGCCGAAGGCGTCCCAACCCATGGGTTGCAGGACGTTCTTGCCTTGCATGCGCTGGTAGCGGGATATCACGTCGCCGATGGTGTAGTTGCGCACGTGCCCCATGTGTAGTTTGCCGCTGGGGTAAGGGAACATCGACAGGCAGTAGTAAGTCTCCTTGCCTGGCTGTTCACTGACTTCAAAGGACTTTTGCTCGTCCCAGAATTTCTGGGCGGCGGCTTCAATTTCACGGGGCTGATATTGTTCGTGCATGGCTACTTTTGAACTGAATAGGGGTGGCCTAATCCTCTTCAATGCGACGCTGGACGGTGAACGCGCCAATTCGGCGTTTCGGTGTCCAGACGAGCTGGAAGTGGAGTTACAGGAAGCGCCGTAGCATACATGACCGCACTCTATCGAGGGAAACCCTGATTACGGCCGCGCGTCTCGCGAAAACGGCTGCGAGGGCCGTTGGTCGCGGCGTTCAGCCGGTTTGTTCATGGAAGCTAAGCTCTAACTGGGGAGTAGGTCTTATCTTCCAATGAGGTGAGGGATGGTTGAGTCACAGCGAAAAGCTACAAAACCGGAGTTGTACGAAAGACTGATCGATCGTCTTGGAATGGCCCTGGAAGCGGCAAAAACCGCTGGCCGTCTGCGTGATGAACGCCCGCTGGAGCTGGAATTGCGTGGCCTGAGCCCCGCAGAGTTTGCCCTGGTCAAGGCGTATCTGGATCGTTGTGAGCGTGAGACGCACGGATGCTTGTCTGAAGCAGTGAAGCAACTCGACGCACCACGTTCGGCCAAGATTATCTGGCTCAAGGACAAAGTACCCGGTAGAGACGCGGTAAAGGTCCGGTCTCTGCAATTCAAGTAAGGGTATAGAGCCGCGCTCCAGGGGCTTTTTTGAAGCATAGTCCTTCCGTATTTATTGTCCCATCGCGTCAACCCACTTAGGCTTCGAGCATCTTCATGGAGATGCTCGATGCCTTTTCGTTATTTCGTGAAACAACTTCTATTGCCTCCCGGCATTTTGTTGCTGCTGTTGGCGCTTGCCTGGTGGTTGCGTCGCTCAAGGCCGAGGCTCGCCGGTTTGTGTTTTGCTCTGGGTTTGGGCGGCTTCTGGCTGATGAGCCTGCCCGTCGTGGTGCAGTGGAGTGCCAAGTTGCTGGAACGTGAGCCGCCGCTGGCCATGAACGAATGGGCAACGCTGGGGCAGCGCGCGGATGCCATCGTGATTCTGGGTTCGGGACGCGAGCGAGGCGATCCGGCGTGGGGCGCCGACCAGCCAACCGGGGTGGGACTGGAACGCCAGCGTTATGCGGCCCGCCTGGCCAAGGCCTCGGGCCTACCGGTTCTGACCAGTGGCGGCCTGCATTATGGTACGCCGCCGACCGAGGCGAAATTGATGGCAGATTCACTGCGCGATGATTTCGGCGTGAACGTGCGCTGGCAGGAAGGACGCAGCCGCACGACCTGGGAGAATGCGCAGTTCAGCGCCGAAGTGTTGCTGCCCGAAGGGATCAAGCGCGTGGTGGTGGTGACGCAAGCCTGGCATATGCCACGAGCGGTCTGGAGTTTCCGCAAGGCCGGGTTTGAGGTGGTGCCAGCACCGGTTGGATTTTTAGGCGTGGACAACGCCCGGCCACTGGGTGGCTGGATGCCAGAGTTCAAATCGATCTGGCAGAGCGGGCAACTGTTGAATGAGGCGGTGGGGCAGATCGGGTATTCGTTGTTTTATCGGTAAAAGATCACAGCCTGCGGCAGCTCCTACAGTTGGAATGCAATCCCCTGTAGGAGCTGTCGAGTGAAACGAGGCTGCGATCTTTTGCAGGCGCTACGAATCTTCAGACAGTCTTGGCCATCCGGCTGGCAATCAACGCCCAGCCAAACAGCAGCACGCAAACAATGATCAGCGGCCACGAACGCCATTCCAGATAGGGCGTCAGGTTGTGCATCGGCACCACTTCGCCGTACAGGATGCCGCGTTCGAACTGCGGGATCTGCGTGGTGATCTGCCCAAACGGGTTGATCAGGCCGGTCACGCCGTTATTGGTCGCGCGGATCATCCAGCGACCAGCCTCCAGCGCGCGCATCTGAGCCATTTGCAAATGTTGCAGCGGGCCGATGGACGTGCCGAACCAGGTGTCGTTGCTGATCGTCAGCAACAGATCGCTCTGGGCGGCGAGGCTGGCGGCGAACTCCGGATACACCACTTCGTAGCAGATGAACGGCGCAATCTGATAGCCCTTGGCTTGCAGCATAGGCTGATCTGCAGGGCCTCGGGCAAAGTCCGACATCGGCAGGTCGAAGAAGGCGATCAGCCCGCGCAGCACATCCTGCAGCGGTACGTATTCGCCGAATGGCACCAGTTTCTGCTTGAGGTAAGTGCCATCGCCTTCACCGGCCACAGTGATGCCATTGAAGAAGCGTTTTTCATGACGCACGACTTCGCGGATGGGCACGCCGGTGATGAACGCCGAATCCCGATCGGAAGCGAATTTTCCCATCATGTCCAGGTAGCCCTCGGCGGACTCCTTGAGTACCGGGATCGCGGTTTCCGGCCAGATCAGCAGGTCGACGCGCTTGGAGCTGAAACTCATGTCGCGGTAAAGCGCCAACTGCGCGTTGAGCTGCGCCGGGTCCCATTTCATGCTTTGTTCGACGTTGCCCTGAATCGCCGCCACACTCAGCGGAGCACCGGCCGGGCTGGTCCAGGCGTGATGCTTAAGTGCCAGGCCGGCGACCCAAGGACCCACCAGCAGCAGGGCGCCCATCGCGATGAAAGCCTTGCGGCCCGTGCGAACCAGGCGCATGCCGTTGTAGATCAGTGCGGCGGTCAGGGCCAGCGTAAAGGAAATCAGCCACATCCCGCCGACGGGGGCGAGCCCGGTCAACGGGCCGTCGAGTTGGCTGTAACCGGAGTAGAGCCACGGAAAACCGGTGAGGAACCAGCCACGAAAGGCTTCCTGGCCGACCCACAACGCCGCAAAAGCCAGGGCATCGGCCAGCGGCGCTTCGTTGCGCCGCAGCCATCGCGCCCAAAGCCAGGCCGGCAGGGCGAAGAACCAGGCAATTGCCGCCGTAAAGATCAGCATCAGGAACCCGGCCAGCAGCACTGAAGCGCCGCCGAAGTGGTGAATGCTGTAGTAGATCCAGCTGGTACCGGCGCCAAACAGGCCGAAACCGAAGCACCAGCCACGACCCAAGGCCTGACGTGGGCTCAGTTCACGCAAGCCGGCGTAGAAAAGCCCGACCGCCAGCAATGCCAGCGGCCAGATATCGAATGGCGCCAGGGCCAGGGTGGTGATAGCACCGGCCGCCACGGCCAGCAGGTTACCGGGCCAGCCGGGGCGGGTTGTCCAGCGCATTTCAATCCTTAAGTTTTACCGGGCGATAGGCGTCAAACGTAGCAAATGAATCCGACGGCTGTCGGCGTTCAGGATGCGGAAGCGATAGGCGCCGATTTCAGTGATTTCGTTGCGTTTCGGCAAGTGCCCGAAAGCGCTCATCACCAGACCGCCGACAGTATCGAACTCGTCGTCGGAGAATTCGCTGTCGAAGAACTCGTTGAAGTTCTCGATCGGCGTCAGGGCCTTGATCAGGAAGTCACCGCTGGGCAGCGGCTTGATGTAGCTGTCTTCTTCGACGTCATGCTCGTCTTCGATATCGCCGACGATCTGTTCCAGCACGTCTTCGATAGTCACCAGACCCGCCACGCCGCCGTATTCGTCGATGACGATGGCCATGTGGTTGTGATTGGCGCGGAACTCGCGCAGCAGCACGTTCAGACGCTTGGACTCCGGCACAAAAGTGGCCGGTCGCAGCAAGTCCTTGATGTTGAAGCTGTCGCCGTTCTCCTTGAGGATCAACGGCAGCAAGTCCTTGGCCAGCAACACGCCCATCACGTCATCGTGGCTTTCGCCGATGACCGGGTAGCGGGAGTGGGCCGAGTCGACCACGGCCGGCAGGAACTCGCGAGGTGTCTGGGTCGCCTTGATGCTGATCATCTGCGAGCGCGGGACCATGATGTCCCGTACTTGCAGGTCAGCGACCTGGATGGCGCCTTCGACGATGGCCAGCGCTTCGCTGTCCAACAGTTTGTTCTGGTGTGCATCGCGCAGCAGCTCCAGCAGCTCCTGGCGGTTCTTCGGCTCGTGGGCAAAAGCCTGGGTGAGCTTACCCAGCCAAGACTTCTGCCCGTTGCTCGATCGATCTTCGCTCATAGCGATTACTCTGAATCCTTTGTTGTTTCGGTAGGGGGGACTTCGATTTCGTCGTCCGCGTACGGATCGGGAAAGCCCAGTTCTGCAAGCAACGTTCGTTCCAGTGCTTCCATCTCTTCGGCTTCGTCATCATCTATATGGTCGTAACCGAGCAGATGCAAGCAGCCGTGAATCACCAGATGCGCCCAGTGGGCCTTGAGTTCCTTGCCTTGCTCGGCGGCTTCGCGCTCGACCACTGCCACGCAGATCACCAGATCGCCCAGCAGCGGGATGTCGAGAAACTCGTCCGGAACGTCTGCCGGGAACGACAGGACGTTAGTGGCGTAATCCTTTTGCCGCCAGGTGTTATTCAGTTCGCGGCCTTCGGCTTCGTCGACCAGGCGAATGGTCATCTCGGAGTCGGCGGTGCGCTGGCGCAGGGCCAGTTCGCACCATTGGCGGAACTCGGCTTCGCTGGGGGCGGGCGCTTCGGTCGCGAGTTGCAGATCAAGCTCAAGCATCGCGTCGGCTGTCCTTTGGCGCTTCATCGGCCACACGATTCTCGAAGCGCTCGTAGGCTTCGACAATGCGCTGCACCAGCGGGTGACGCACGACGTCCTTGGGCATGAAGTGGGTAAAGCTGATGCCCGGCACGTCTTTCAGCACTTCGATCACATGGTGCAGCCCCGACTTGGTGCCTTTCGGCAGGTCGACCTGGGTGATGTCACCGGTGATGACGGCGGTCGAGCCGAAGCCGATCCGGGTCAGGAACATTTTCATTTGCTCGACGGTGGTGTTCTGGCTTTCGTCGAGGATGATGAAACTGTTGTTCAGCGTCCGGCCGCGCATATAGGCCAGTGGCGCAACTTCGATCACCTGGCGTTCGATCAGCTTGGCGACGTATTCAAAGCCGAGCATTTCGTAGAGCGCGTCGTAGAGCGGACGCAGGTACGGGTCAATCTTCTGGCTCAGGTCGCCGGGCAGGAAGCCGAGTTTTTCGCCAGCCTCGACCGCCGGACGAACCAGCAGGATGCGGCGAATTTGCTCGCGTTCCAGGGCGTCCACCGCGCAGGCAACAGCCAGATACGTCTTGCCGGTACCGGCCGGGCCGATGCCGAAGTTGATGTCGTTACCGAGGATTTCCTTCACGTAGCGCAGCTGATTCAAGCCGCGAGGGCGAATCATGCCTTTTTTGGTGCGCAGGGCGACGGACGGTTCAGCGGGCGAGTGGTTGTCCAGTGCCTCGACGGCGGATTCCTGCAGGAACAGGTGAACCATGTCTGGCGACAGCTCGGTACCCTTGGTTTCCCGGTACAGGCGGCGCAGGAGGTTTTCCGCGGAGGTGGTGTGTTTGGGCTCGCCGATCAGCTCGAACTGATTGCCGCGGTTGCGGATCTCGATGGTCAGGCGCTGTTCGATCAAGCGCAGGTGCTCGTCGAATTGCCCGCACAGATTGGCGAAGCGACGGGCCTCAAAAGGCTCGAGGATAAAACGATGTGGTTCGATGGGTGCGTTCAAGGTCGTATTTAGCCGCCCTGGGGCAATAGTGATGAGCTCAAGGATAGCGCCAGTGGCGTGGGTGCGAAAGCTCTTAAATGGATCACCCATTCTCAAGAACAATGCATTTCACTGTGGGAGCTGGCTTGCCAGCGATGGCGATGTAACGGGCGACATCGTTGTCGGGCTTGCTGGCCCTCTCGCTGGCAAGCCAGCTCCCACAGGGGTCGGTGTTATTGGATCAGCGAGCCCCGCAGCGAGTGCGGTTGCGCGGCATCGATGTGTACGTCGGCGAACTGGCCGATCAAAGTCGGATTGTCGCAGCGGAAGTTGACGATACGGTTATTTTCGGTCCGGCCTTGCAACTCGCCCGGATCTTTTTTCGAATAATCGGTGACCAGAATCCGCTGGATCGAGCCGACCATTTGTCGGCTGATCTCGAAACCTTGCTGGTTCAAGCGATGTTGCAGGGCATTCAGGCGCTCTTTTTTCAGCTCTTCCGGCGTCTCGTCGGCCAAGTCGGCGGCCGGGGTGCCCGGGCGCTGGCTGTAGACGAACGAGTAGGAAAAGTCGAAACCCACGTCCTGAATCAGCTTCATGGTTTGTTCGAAGTCTTTCTCGGTCTCGCCGGGGAAGCCGACAATGAAGTCCGAACTGATGCAAATACCCGGCACGGCGGCGCGCAGTTTGCGCAGTTTGGATTTGTATTCCAGCGCGGTGTGGTTGCGCTTCATCGCCGCGAGGATGCGGTCCGAGCCCGACTGCACCGGCAGGTGCAGGTGCTTCACCAGTTCCGGTACTTCGGCGTGGGCCTGGATCAGGCTGTCGGAGAACTCCAGCGGGTGCGAAGTGGTGTAGCGGATGCGGTCGATGCCATCGACGGCGGCGACTACCCGGATCAGCTCGGCCAAATCGGCCAGGCGACCGTCGTGGGTGGTCCCGCGATAACCGTTGACGTTCTGCCCCAGCAGGGTCACTTCGCGCACGCCGTGTTCAGCCAGGTGAATGATCTCGGCAATCACGTCGTCGAACGGCCGGCTGACTTCTTCGCCACGGGTGTAAGGCACCACGCAGAACGTGCAGTATTTGCTGCAACCTTCCATCACCGACACGTAGGCGCTCGGGCCGTCAATGCGCGGCTCTGGCAGGTGGTCGAATTTTTCGATTTCCGGGAACGAGACGTCGACTTGCGGCAGTTTGGTGATGCGCGCGGCGTCGATCATTTCCGGCAGACGGTGCAAAGTCTGCGGGCCGAACACCACGTCAACGTACGGGGCACGATCGCGAATGGCCGCCCCTTCCTGACTGGCCACGCAACCGCCGACGGCGATCACCATGTCCGGGTTGGCCAGTTTCAGCTCGCGCCAGCGGCCCAGTTGTGAGTAGACACGGTCCTGGGCGCGCTCGCGAATCGAGCAGGTGTTGAGCAGGATCACGTCGGCGTCTTCAGCACGGGCGGTCACTTCCAGGGCCTGGTGTTCGCCCAGCAAGTCGACCATGCGCGAGCTGTCGTACTCGTTCATCTGGCAACCGTGGGTTTCGATGTAAAGCTTCTTGGCCATGGAAAGAGTCATCACGTGATTCAAAGAACCGCGCATTATAGGGAACATGTACCCAGGTTCCTACCGCTGCGCGTCCGACGGCTATGCTATAGTTCGCGCCCTCTTTTTTATCCCTCGATGTGTTACCCGCCCACCATGACCAAACGTGAAGCTCCAATCTACAAGGTGATTTTCCTCAACCAGGGCCAGGTGTTCGAAATGTACGCCAAGCAGATCTATCAAAGCGATCTGTGGGGCTTCCTGGAAGTGGAAGAGTTCGTCTTTGGCGAGCGCACGCAAGTGGTCGTCGATCCGAGCGAAGAGAAGCTCAAGGCTCAGTTCGAAGGCGTGGTGCGCAGTTTTGTGCCGATGCATTCGATTGTGCGCATCGATGAAGTCGAGCGCCTGGGCACGCCAAAAATCAGCGAAGCCCGCGGTGCGGTCGGCAATGTCATGCCGTTTCCGATGCCGATGCCTGAGAAGTAAACAGAAAGATTTTGAGATGAAGGAAATAACCTGTGGCGAGGGAGCTTGCTCCCGCTGGGGCGCGAAGCGGCCCTGAATCAGCCGGCGGATTCTTTCTGATACACCTCGGTTGCTGATTTTGCGACTGCTGCGCAGCCGAGCGGGAGCAAGCTCCCTCGCCACTGGGAACCGCTGGCAATTTTAGGGTAATGGCGAAAATGGCGTACGCCCGTCGGCGCTCTGCAATTCCATCAGGTATTTGCGGAAGATCTGCCCGAGCACCTGGGTGGCAACTTCGAGTTCTTCGCGGGGCATTTTCTCGGTGACTTCATCGGCAGTGTCCAGCGCATCTTCGGCACCATTGACCGCTGCCATTTTCAGCAGGATGTACGCCTGAATATTATTGGCCGGTACGCCTTCGCCGTGGAAAAACATGCTGCCGAGTTTGAATTGCGCCTGGGCGTGGCCTTGCAGCGAGGCTTTTTCGAAGTAGCTCAGGGCTTGATTGAGGTCGCGCGGGGTGTTTTTGCCTTCGTAGTAGAACTCACCCAACTCGTATTGCGCTTGCGCATCCCCTTCATCCGACGCTTTTTGGCAGGCGGCGAGCGCCTGTGCCAGGTCTTGCGGCTGGGTATTGAGGGTGCAACGACCCATCGCTGGGATTAACAACGAGTTACCGCCTGCTTGTGCGAGCGCGAGCAGGGGCTGAAGGAGCAACAGGCAGCCCAGTGAAAGGGCGCGGCCGGTGCGGTTCATGGGAATCGACTTACCTCTGAAGGGCGCGCGGACCCATCGAGGGGATCCAATAAGCGCGCATTATGAAATAAGCAGGGCCAACCTTACAAAGTCTTTACTCGTTTTTCTGCTGCACGGGAAATATATCGCCCACTTTGCGGGGGATGACTGGCAGATGAGTAAGAAAAAACGCGGGAATGCAGGTGAAAGCCGACGCTGGCCATGGCCAACGTCAGCATGACAACGTTATTTCAGTGCGGCGAATGCGCGCTCGGCGGCATCCAGCGTCAACTTCAGTTCGGCGTCTCCGTGGGCGATCGAGGTGAAGCCGGCTTCGAAGGCGCTCGGCGCCAGGTACACGCCACCTTCCAGCATCAGATGGAAGAAGCGGCCGAACAGGGCAGCGTCGCTGGCCATTACGTCATCGAACGTCACGATGTCGTCGGCACCGCTGAAGTACAGGCCGAACATACCACCGGCCTGAGTGGTCACGAACGGAATGCCCGCGGCATCGGCACGTACTTGCAGGCCGTCGAGCAGGCGGGTGGTGTAGTCGGTCAGCTCGTCGTGGAAACCCGGACGGCTGATCAGGCGCAGGGTGGTCAGGCCGGCGGCCATCGCCAACGGGTTACCCGACAACGTACCAGCCTGGTAAACCGGACCCAGCGGCGCGATGCGCTGCATGATTTCGCGTTTGCCGCCGAAGCAGCCGACTGGCATGCCGCCACCGATGATCTTGCCGAAGGTGGTCAGGTCAGGTGTCACACCGTAGTGCGCCTGGGCACCGCCGAGGGCGACACGGAAACCGGTCATCACTTCGTCGAAAATCAGCACCACGCCGTGCTTGTCGCACAGGCTCCGCAAACCTTCGAGGAAGCCTGGCGCTGGCGGGACGCAGTTCATGTTACCGGCCACGGGTTCGACGATGATGCAGGCCACGTCCTGGCCGACTTCGGCGAGCATGGCTTCAACGGCGTCGATGTCGTTGAACGGCAGGGTCAGGGTGTGTTTGGCGAACGCGGCAGGTACGCCGGCCGAACTTGGCACGCCTTGGGTCAGGGCGCCGGAACCAGCCTTGACCAGCAGGCTGTCGGAGTGACCGTGGTAGCAGCCTTCGAACTTGATGATGCTGTCGCGACCGGTGAAACCACGGGCCAGGCGGATCGCGCTCATGGTCGCTTCGGTGCCGGAGCTGACCATGCGTACCATCTCCATCGATGGCACCAGCGAGCAGACCAGATCAGCCATCTGGGTTTCCATCTCGGTCGGCGCGCCGTAGGACAGACCGTGCTCCAGTTGCTTGCGCACTGCATCCAGTACGTCCGGATGGCTGTGGCCGAGAATCATCGGCCCCCAGGAACCGACGTAATCCACATAGCGTTTGTTGTCTTCGTCGGTGACGTAGGCGCCTTCGGCGTGCTTGAAGAACAACGGCGTGCCGCCAACGCTCTTGAACGCGCGGACTGGCGAGTTCACGCCACCGGGAATGTGTTTCTGGGCATTGGCAAACAGGGTTTCGGAACGAGACATGATCGGGCTCTCAGACTTTTAGTAATTCGTTGAATGCGCGGGCGCGGCGGGTCACTTCTGCCGTGCTCTCGGCGCCAAACAGGCCATGCACCACCGCCAGCAGATCGACCCCATGGGCCACCAGCGGGGCGGCGTTATCGAGGGTGATGCCGCCGATCGCGCAGATTGGCAGGTGCAATTTGCTGCGGGCCTGGTCGAGTAATTCGAGGCTGCAGGTCGGCGCGCCGGGTTTGGTGTTGGAGTTGAAGAAGCGGCCGAAGGCGACGTAAGTAGCGCCTTCTTTGGCGGCTTGCTCGGCGAGTTCGAGTTGCGCGTGGCAGGTCGAACCGATGATGGCTTTGGAGCCGAGCAGGGCGCGGGTCGGCGACAGCGGACCATCGGTCTGTCCCAGGTGCACACCAACGTTCAGGCGCGCCGCCAGTTCGGCGTCGTCGTTGATGATCAGCTGGGTTTTGTAGCGTTCGCACAAATCGCGCAAGGCTTCAGCCTCGCGCAGCCGACGGGCCTCATCGCTGCTTTTGTCGCGGTACTGCAGCAGGGTGACGCCGCCTTCCAGCGCCGCCTCCACGTACGAAAGAAATTTACCGGCCAGCAACTGGCTATCGGTAATGGCGTACAGGCCACGTAGTTTCATCGGACAAGCCTCACCGCAGTGCTAATGGAAAGTTACGAACAGAAGTCCAGCGGCAGACGGCGTGGCACGAATTGGCCTTTGCCCAGCTGCTCGGCATCGCGCAGGGTGCGCCACGTGTAGTTAAGCGCGGTCTGTACGGCACTGGCGAGGTTTTCGCCTTGGGCCAGACGACCGGCAAGCGCACTGGCCAGCGTGCAGCCCGAGCCGTGATAACTGCCCGGCAGGCGCTGGCAGGTGAAGGTGTCGCGGTGACCGTCACGGCTGTAGAGGCGATTGTGAATTTCGGTTTCATCGCCATGGCCGCCGGTGATCAGCAGGTGTTTGACGAACGGCAGGAGTCTTTCCGCGCACTCGTCCGCGGTGCCTTCAGGCAGTTCGGCGAGGATGCGGGCTTCGGGAAGATTAGGGGTGGCGATGATCGACAGCGGCAGCAGGCGTTCGCGCATGGCGTAGCCCACTTCGTCCTTGCCCAGTCGCCCGCCGCCGCCGGCGCGCAGCACCGGGTCGCAGACCACTGGCAAATGCGGGTGCGCTGAAAGCAGTTCGACCACGGTGTCGACCATTTCCAGGGAACCGAGCATGCCCAGTTTGACCGCCGCCACTTCGGAGTCGTTAAGCACGGCATTGGCCTGGGCCAACACCCACTCACGGTCGAGGACGCGGAAGTCAGTGACATTGACTGTGTCTTGCACGGTCAGGGCGGTGACGGCCGGAGCCGCATGGCAACCCTGAGCGAGCAGGGCTTCGATATCTGCCTGCAAGCCGGCGCCACCACTTGGGTCGTGGCCGGAGAGACAGAGGACAACGGGGCGAGAGCTGTAGATATTCATGGTGCGCGAGCTTACCACCAAACATGTTTTTTCGGTTGTTGCGACAAGCAGTCCGGGCGATACATTGTGGCGAGGGGGCTCGCTCCCGCTCGGCTGCGAAGCAGTCGTAAAGTCAGGCGGCGTGGTATCACTGACAGAGTGTATTGGGGGCCGCTTCGCAGCCCAGCGGGAGCAAGCTCCCTCGCCACGGGTTGCTTAATGTCCACGGTGCGTTTGAAGAATCTCATCAAGTCAACAGCTCTATCTCAACAATCTTCGCTGGAACGCCCGTTCTAGAGCCTTTGTAGGAAAAATTTCTGTAGTGCTCATTAGCCATCAACGGCTATGCTAGAGTGGATCCAAACCAATAACAGGTATCACCGGTTTTACGTCTACTCAAAAGGAATGGGGGGCTTCCTGACAGGACCGGACAGGCCACGCTGGGGCATAAATGCGCTATTTGCTGATGTTGATGTTGTGTTTGCCCTATTTGGCGAACGCCGTCGAATTCGATGAGTTCACCCAAAGCCTTCCCCTGGGCCGCTCCCTGCAAGTGTTCGAAGACGTGAGCGGTCAGGCCTCCGTCGCCGATGTGCGCGCGCAAGCCGCGGCCGGCAACTTCAAGCCCCACGATCAGGCCACCCTCAACGCCGGGTATTCGCGTTCAGTGTTCTGGCTGAAAATCGACCTGCAATACCGCCCGACCCACCCGACGGCGCAACGCACCTGGCTGCTGGAACTGGCCTATCCGCCGCTCGATCACCTGGATCTTTACTTGCCTGACGCTGCCGGCAACTATCAACTGGTCCGGCAGACCGGCGATGCCTTGCCGTTCGCCAGTCGCGAGATTCGCCAGAACAACTACCTCTTCAATCTGGATTTCATCCCTGAGCAAACGCAAACCGTTTTCCTGCGCCTGCAAAGCCAAGGGTCGATCCAGGCACCCGTCACCTTGTGGTCCAGCACCGCGTACCTCGAAGAACAACCCGTGCGCCTCTATGTACTCGGGCTGATCTACGGCGTGTTGCTGGGGATGCTGGTCTACAACCTGTTCATCTACCTCAGCGTGCGCGACACCAGCTACCTCTATTACATCTTCTACATTGCTTCGTTTGGCTTGTATCAGCTGTCGGTGAACGGTGCAGCCGTGCAGTATTTCTGGCCGGACAATCCCTGGTGGGCCAACGCGGCGACGCCGTTTTTCATCGGTTGCGCAGGGCTGTTCGGCAGTCAGTTTGCCCGCAGTTTCTTGCAGACGGCTATGCACAGTCGCCGTCTGGATTGGGTGCTTCTGGCGTTGGTAGTGTTCAGCGCAGTCGTGGTTGGTTTGTCGTTGATGACCAGTTACGCCCTGGCCTTACGCTTGGCCACGGCGCTGGCGCTGACCTTCACGGTGGTGATTTTTGCCGCGGGCATTTTTGCCTGGCTGCGTGGCCTGCGAGTGGCGCGGTATTTCATCATTGCCTGGTCGGCGTTCTTGCTGGGCGGCATCATCAATACGCTCATGGTCCTGGGTTATCTGCCGAACGTTTTCCTCACCATGTATTCCAGTCAAATCGGCTCGGCCATCGAAGTGGCTTTGCTGTCCCTGGCACTGGCCGACCGCATCAACGCCATGCGCGAGCAGCAGGCGCAAACCCTGCTCGACGCCGGGCAAAAGCTTGAGGTGCTGAACCAGCAACTGGCGCGCAGTAACAAGCTCAAGGACGAATTCCTCGCCACCCTGACCCACGAGTTGCGCACCCCCATGAACGGGGTAATCGGTTCACTGGAGTTGATGCAAACCGTCGATATGGACCCGGAGCTGGAGCAATACCAACAAACCGCCGCAGGGTCGGCACGAGACATGATGCGCATGGTCAACGGCATTCTGACCCTGACCGAGTTGCAGGCCGGCAAGCTCAAGGCCGCCCCATCGACCTTCAGCCTGCGCGGTGTGGTCGAGGCGTTGCGTGTGCAGTTCGACGGCAATGCGGCGAGCAAGTCGCTGGACTTCAAGGTCGACGTGGCGCCGGGTGTCCCGGATCGCCTGCACGGCGACAGCGCCAAGTTGGCGCAATGCCTGGAATGCCTGTTGGACAACGCCATCAAGTTCACCCGGATTGGCGGGTTGGCGCTGCGGGTGAGCGGGAAAGCGCTGGATAACGAGCGCATGGCGTTGTCCTTTGCGGTGATCGACACGGGCATCGGGTTCACCGATTTGGGGGAGGCGACGATGTATCAGCGGTTCTTCCAGCTCGACGGTTCGATGACCCGCGAGTACGGCGGACTGGGTGTCGGCCTGGCGATCTGTCGACAGTTGGTGGAGTTGCTAGGCGGGCGCCTGACGCACCGTTCGGAACCCGGGAGTGGCAGCCGCTTTCAACTCGATGTGGAATTCGATTTGCCAGCGCTGGAGCGTCCGCCGGTGCCCCTGATGGCCGGCGACTTCACGCGGCTGCGACTGCCGCAGGATTGCACCGTGTTGCTGGTGGATGAAAACAGCATCAATCAGTTGGTGATGCGCGGCATGTTGCTCAAGCTCGGTTTTCGGGTGCGCACCGCTGACAGTGGCGCCGCCGCGCTCGATTGCTTGCAGCGTGAAACCTTTGATGCGGTGCTGCTCGACTGTCAGTCGCAGTCATCGGACGGGGCGTCGGTCTGCTGCCAGATCCGCGCCTTGCCGGGCTGCGCGGACTTGCCTCTGTTCATGATTGCCCAGGGCACTGATCGAGAGCGCTGCCCGACCGGCGCGCTGATTGATCATCTGAGCAAACCGGTGAAATTCGAGGATTTGCAGGCGGCGCTCTATCGTCGCGTACTCTGCTCGCAACAAGGCGAAAGTGCCGACAGTTAGGCAGATATGACACTTTGAACGGCCGGGGGGCGGTGCTTAACTGAAATCCCTTGGCTGACCAAAGGAGCCCCGTCATGAACCTGCATCAGTTCGCCGAAACCCACGAAGTCACCAACCAGCCGCCGTCACTGGACGGTGCCAACCTGTATCGCATCGACTTGCCGCTGCAGGAATGGTCGCGGCGTTTCGGGGCCGGTTGGGCCGAATCGCGGATCGATGCTTATGGTGCGCTGGCCGGCGGGCCGTTGATGGCAGCGGGGTTTCTGGCCAATCAGAACAAACCGCTGTTCAGCAGCCATGACCGTTATGGCCACCGCATCGACCTGGTGGAATTTCACCCGGCCTATCACGAACTGATGCGCACGGCGGTCGAGCACGGTTTGACCTCGTTGCCCTGGGCGCATCCGCAGGACGGCGCCCACGTCGCCCGCGCCTCCATGACTTATTTGCACAGTCAGGCGGAAGCCGGCAGCGGCTGCCCGTTGACCATGACCTTCGCCAGTGTCCCGGCGCTGCGCCTGCAACGGGATTTGGCGGATAAATGGCTGCCGAAAGTCCTCAGCACCGAATACGACCCGCGCAACGTCGGCATGGCGCACAAGGCCGGTGTCACCATCGGCATGGCGATGACCGAGAAACAGGGCGGCACCGACGTGCGGGCCAACACCACCAAGGCGTATCCGGTGGGTGCCAGCGGTCCCGGCCAGGCTTACGAACTGGTGGGGCACAAGTGGTTCTGTTCGGCGCCGATGTGCGATGCCTTCCTGACCCTGGCACAGACCGACAAGGGACTGACCTGCTTCCTGTTGCCGCGCCATCGCCCGGACGACACGCGCAATCAGTTCTACATCCAGCGCCTGAAAAACAAACTCGGCAACTGCTCCAACGCGTCCAGCGAAGTGGAGTTTCGTGGCGCGCTGGCGTGGATGGTCGGCGAAGAGGGGCGCGGCGTGCCGACGATCATCGAAATGGTCGCCATGACCCGCTTCGATTGCATGGTTGGTTCCAGTTCCCTGATGCGCCAAGCGCTGACCCAGGCCAGCCATCACTGCGCTCACCGCTCGGTCGGCGGCAAGTTGCTCAGTGAACAACCCTTGATGCAAAACGTCCTGGCGGACCTGGCGCTGGAGAGCGAAGCCGCGCTGGCGTTGAGTCTGCGCATGGGCCGGGCGCTGGACCATCTGGACGATTCGCAGGAAGCGAAATTCGCCCGGCTGGTGACGGCGGTGGGCAAGTACTGGATCTGCAAGCGCGCGCCGGCCATGATCAACGAAGCCGCCGAATGCATGGGTGGCGCGGGGTATGTCGAAGACAGCATCCTGCCGCGCCTTTACCGCGAAGCGCCGGTGAATTCGACGTGGGAAGGTTCCGGCAACGTGCAATGCCTCGACGTGTTGCGTGCGTTGTCGAAGGAGCCGGGCGTGCTGGATGCGTTGTTCAGCGAGTTGGGCGATGGACATGGCGACAAGCGTCTGGCTGCGCACATCAGCCAATTGCAGGTCGCTTTCAAGGACACCAGCGACATTCAATATCGCGCCCGGCAGTTGACCGAAGACATTGCGTTGGGGCTGCAGGCCAAGCTGTTGCTGGAAGCGGGGAATACGGCGGTCAGTGATGCTTTTATCGCCAGTCGTCTGAACGGCGGCGGCCGGGTCTATGGTGCGTTGCCGCGGGGGCTGGATGTGGAGGCCATAGTCGCCCGTTCGACGCCTCAAGGTTTCTAATTAGGTACATTCAAACACTGCATGAACCTGTGGGAGCGGGCTTGCCCGCGATGGCGGTGTATCAGTCAACAAATATGTCGATTGATACACCCTCATCGCGGGCAAGCCCGCTCCCACAGTTTTTTTGGTGTGTTCAGTATTTTGTACCTGCATGCCACTGTTCCCGTGAAGCGACGATGCAGGCAAGATGAAGGTCTGCAAGTCAGAACACAGGATGCTGATCGTGACCGAAGCTTTTATTGTCGTTCAAACCGCCGAGCAAGCCGTGGATCGGCTTGCACTCTTGCACAATCGTGCGACCACCGCGCTCAATCAGGCGCTCAAGCGCTACCTCAAGGACCGCGTCGAGCCCGATGCCGAGCAGCGTGCTCTGTTTCGTTATCCCGAATTGCGCCTGACCTACCATTGCCATGGCGAAGTCCCGCAGACCACCCGCGCCTACGCCAAGGTCCAGCTGCCGGGCACCTACAGCGTCACCGTCACCCATCCATCGGCTTTCCGTAAATACCTGCTGGAACAGCTGGTGCCGTTGATGCACGACTTCACCGTGACCGTCGAAGTCGGTGTCAGCCAGCAGAACATTCCTTATCCGTACGTGGTCGAGCAGGGCGATGAGCTGGCCGGCTCCGGCGTGACCGCTGCCGTGCTGGCGCGGGTGTTCCCGAGCACTGATCTGTCGGCCGCCACTGATGGCATCGCCGATGGCCTGTACGATTGGGAAAACACCGATCCGCTGCCGCTGGCGCTGTTTGACGCCGCGCGTGTGGATTTCTCCCTGCGCCGCTTGGTGCATTACACCGGCAGCGACTGGCGGCATGTGCAGCCGTGGATCCTGCTGACCAACTACCACCGTTACGTTGACCAGTTCATCGTCCATGGCCTGGAACAACTGCGCAGCGATCCGCGTTTCGTGCGCATGGTGTTGCCGGGCAACGTGATCATCGAAAAGAGCATGGACCACGGCGAAGCCTCGGCGATTGCCGCGGGCGTGGTCTGGCACCGCTACCAGATGCCGGCCTATCACCTGATCGCCACCGACGGCCACGGCGTGACGCTGGTGAACATCGGCGTCGGCCCATCCAACGCCAAGAACATCACCGACCACCTGGCCGTGTTGCGCCCGCATTGCTGGCTGATGATCGGCCACTGCGGCGGCTTGCGTCAGTCCCAGACCATCGGCGATTACGTGCTCGCGCATGCTTACATGCGTCGCGACGGGATTCTTGATCGCGTGGTGCCGCCGAACATTCCGATCCCGGCCCTGGCCGAAGTGCAGATGGCCTTGCAGCAAGCGGCGGCCAACATCACCGGCGAGAAGGGCGATGAGCTGAAGAAACGCCTGCGTACCGGCACCGTGTTGACCTACGATGACCGTAACTGGGAACTGCGTTGGGCCCAGGAGCGGCCGTTGATCAACCTGTCTCGCGCCGTGGCGGTGGACATGGAAAGCGGCACGATTGCAGCGCAAGGCTATCGCTTGCGCGTGCCCTACGGCACGTTGCTCTGCGTCTCGGACAAGCCGCTGCACAGCGAGATCAAGTTGCCGGGTTCGGCCAACGCCTTCTATGAACGCGCGGTCAGCCAGCATTTGAAAATCGGTATCGAGGCGGTGGATCTGTTGCGCACCGAGCTCAACTCTCTGCACTCGCGCAAACTGCGCAGCTTCGACGAGCCGCCGTTCCGCTAACGGTTGTCATGGTCATTTGGCGGTCGGGGCACTAGCATTAGCAGCCCTGATCGCTAGATGTTCTCTCTGCCATGTCCCGTCCTCCACGTCCCGTTTCCCGCCGCCCTGGCGCGAAGCCAACCCCTTCAGCCCCGCGTCGTGTCGCCAAGGCACCACCGGCGGAGCCGAAACTGATCCTGTTCAACAAGCCGTTCGACGTGCTGACGCAATTCAGCGACGGCGAAGGGCGCGCGACGCTCAAGGATTACATCGAGATTCCCGGGATCTACCCGGCAGGACGACTGGACCGCGACAGCGAAGGCTTGCTGCTGCTGACCAACGACGGCCAGCTTCAGGCACGCATCGCCGACCCGAAACATAAACTGGCCAAGACTTATTGGGTGCAGGTAGAAGGCGAACCGAGCGCCGAGCAATTGCAGCGTTTGCGCGATGGCGTGGAGTTGAACGACGGCATGACCTTGCCCGCCGAGGCGCGGCAACTGGATGAGCCGGAGCTGTGGCCACGCAACCCGCCGGTACGCTTTCGCAAAAGCGTGCCGACCAGTTGGCTGGAGTTGGTGATTCGCGAGGGCCGTAATCGGCAGGTGCGGCGCATGACGGCGGCGGTCGGGCTGCCGACATTGCGGCTGGTGCGGGTCAGGATCGGCGACTGGACGATCGAAGGGCTCGATCAGGGCCAGTGGAAAGAAGTGCCGGCGCGCTTATAAAGTGCCGGACTCGATCAGGCCGATCACCACGCTCTTGATCACGAATGCGGCCACGCCGAGGCCCAGCACGAAGAACAGAATGAACGAGCCAAAGCGCCCGGCCTTGGACTTCTTCGCCAGATCCCAGACGATGAAACCCATGAAAATGATCAGGATGCTGACCAGTCCGGTCATCATCCACTCTTCGAAAACTGCAGGATCCATTGAACATCTCCAGCGCGGACGAGGCTAAAAGGGCGCGGGGAGTATACGCCTCGCAGGTTGCGCGAAGTATTGACCTGCGGCAGTGTGTCGCAGCTGTGGCGAGGGAGCTTGCTCCCGCCGGGGCGCGGAGCGGCCCTGAAATCTGCAATCGAGTTATCTCAGGCACACCGCATGTATCGGGCCTGCGACTGCTTCGCAGCCGAGCGGGAGCAAGCTCCCTCGCCACAGTCAGCCCCACACCCTCTATCAGCTGCGCAAATGAGTTAAAGGCAGTTCAGTACTGTTCAGAACCTGGTTCAACACAAAACTCGAACGCACGCTGGTCACGCCTTCAATCCGTGTCAGATGCCCCAGCAGCAATTTCTGATAGTGATCCATGTCCGGCACCACCACCTTGAGCTGGTAGTCGGCATCCATCCCGGTCACCAGGCTGCATTCCAACACCTGCGGCAACGTGCGAATCGCCGCTTCGAAATTCTCGAAACGCTCCGGGGTGTGCCGGTCCATGCCGATCAGCACGTAAGCGGTCAGGCTCAGGCCGAGCATCTTGCGGTCGAGCAGGGCGACCTGGCGGGAGATGTAGCCGTCGTCTTCCAGTTGTTTGACTCGCCGTGAGCAGGGCGAAGGGGACAGGCCGATGCGTTCGGCCAGCTCCTGGTTGGAGATGCGCGCATCGCGCTGCAATTCAGCCAAAATGCTCAGGTCGTAACGGTCGAGTTTGCTCATCAAACGGTCCCTTGTCGTAACTATTGCGACAGATTATCTATCCAGGGTTAAAAATTGCGCAAGTGATGTTTATTTCAGCAATCTTCGCAATCCTCTGCCAGCGCCCCAGGCCTATTCTTATCACCAGAATCACTGCTCGGACAAACAGTCCAGTGCGACTCGCCCAATCAGGCCAGTCGCGGCCACCACCCCCACCGGGGATGCGCAGGCCCCCGAGCTACACACTGTCCAGAAGACGGCGTGAGGTGAGCCGACGTCAAAAGCGTCGAGCACGGACGAAGTTCTCAAGGGGAGGCCGACGGGTCTCCCCTTTTCTTTGCCTGGAATTTGACCTCCGGCCTCAATAAATAAGTTTCGCGACTGATAACCTGTTGCAGAACCGGCCTGTGCTTTCCAAGTCTTACCTACAGGCCCTAACCCTCAGTGAGGAAAAGCATGAAGTCGCGCATCTGGCGTTTGGCCGGTGTTGGTTTGCTGTGTGTCAGTGTCACTGCGCAATCGTTCGCCGATGAGCCGCAGAACCGGGGTCCCGACGGCGGGCAGCACGGGGAGGGCGGCCATCAGGGCAACAATAATCAAGGCCATGGCGGCAACAATCAGCCGCACCAGCAGAATGGCCAGCAACAGAATCAGCCGCACCAGCAGAACAACGACGTCATTCGTGGCGACAACAGTCGCCAGTTCGAGCACAACGGCCAGAATCAGAACAATGGTCAGCACCCGCCTCGTCAACAGCCAGACTTCAACAGCCCGGTTCGGTCGCCACCGCCACCCCCACAACTGCCAGCCAATGACTTACCGATCCAGCCGCGGCCCGATGCCGTGCGCCAGACCCAGCCGCCGCAGCGTGGTTACTATCAGGACGTGCCCCGTCGTAACGATAACAACCAGCACTGGAACGGCTACATCGGCGCGCCGTCGAGTAACAATCAATGGCAAGGCCGCCCAAGCGGGCATGGCAATGGTTGGGGCCCAGGCCCGCAATATCGCCCGGGGCACGTGATCGATCGCTTCCCGGACCGCGAATACCGCGTGCCTTACCGTGGCATGGACTATTTCTATTCCGGCGGTTACTGGTATCGCCCGCTGGGGCCACGCTATGTGGTGGTCGAACCACCGCGCGGAATTCGCGTTCGCTACTTGCCGGATTACGCCGAACAAGTCTTGATCGGCGGGTCGGTGTTGTTCCTGGCGGCGGGTTCGTATTACGCCTACCAAGAGAGCACCCAGGATTACGTCGTGGTCGAGCCGCCGGTGGGCAACCTGCAAGCGCAACAGCCGCCGCAAGCTGCCAGCAACCGTTATGACGTGGAAGCGTATCCGGCCAACGGTCAGTCTCAGGAACAGGTCAATCAGGACGGTTTCGAGTGCTATCAATACGCGGTGCAACAGAGTGGTTTCGACCCGCGAACCGCGACCTATCAGCCGGACCCTTCGGTGGTGCAGAACTATCGCCAGGCCCAGGGCAACTGCCTGAGCAGTCGCGGCTATCAGGTGAGTTTCTGAGCCCTGGCGGCTTTCACCACTTCCTGCGGGTCGGCGTGCACCAACACTTCGGCTCGCGGGTAAGCGGCATGGATCGCATCGGCGGCTTGATCGCTGATGCCGTGGGCGACTGACAAGGTCAATTCCCCCGGCAGTTCCAGGTGCAACTGCACAAACCACTGGTTGCCGGAAATCCGCGTGCGCAGGTCGTGCGCACCCAACACGCCCGGCACACTGCACGCCAGTTCCAGCATGTGCTGGCTGACATCGGGCGGCAGTTCTTCATCCATCAATACCGCAAAACTTTCCCGGGCGATTGTGATCGCGCTCCAGAGGATGTACGCGGCAATCCCCAAACCGAACCAGGCGTCGACCTGTTGCCAGCCGAATCCGGCCAGCACCAGCGCCACCAGAATGCTGCCGTTGAGCAGCATGTCCGAGCGGTAATGCAGGGAGTCGGCGCGCACCGCGTTGGAGCCGGTGGCCTTGACCACCCGATGCTGCAACATCAGCAGCGCCAAAGTCAGGCCCAGGGAAAACACGATCACCCCGATGCTGATCCACGGCGCGCCCACCGGTTCCGGATGCTTGAGCCGGTCGAACGCCTGCAACGCAATCAGCACCGCACTGCCACCAATGAACAGCGCCTGCGCCATGCCGGCCAGTGATTCAGCCTTGCCATGCCCGTAGCGATGATCGTCATCGGCGGGGCGCAAGGCGTAGTGCACCGCCAGCAGGTTGAGCAGCGCTGTGACGCCGTCGAGTGTCGAGTCGGTCAACCCGGCGAGCATGCTCACCGAACCGCTCAGCCACCAGGCGATGGCTTTGGCGATGATCAGCGTGCAGGCCACCGCCACCGAGGCACGGGTCGCCAGCCGCAGCAGGCGGGCGTGTTCGACGCTTGAGATCATGGGTGCGGATGTTCCTTGTCGTGCCCCGATTACGCGGCGGGTTGCAGGCCGAACATGGCCAGTTGCTGGGTGCTGCCCTTGTGCTGGATCAGGCGCGGATCGTCCAGCGGCAGGCTGCGACCCAACTCACGCTCCAGAATAGACTGCAACTTGAGGTTATCGACCTTGCCGTCCGCGCCGATGGCGTCTTTGAGTTTTTCCGGGTCGACTTGCGCAGTCTTGCCCGGCTCGAAGTAAATCGCCCCGGTGGCGAAGTCCACGGCAAACGCGATCAGGCCGGGGATGATGTAGAACAGCAGGCCCACGGCATCGAGCACGGCAATGGCCGGGTCGATCTTGCCATCGATCTGGCCACGACGATCCGGGTAGAAAATCGAACCGCACGCGGTGACCTGAGTCAGCAGGGTCGCGACCAGAACACCGCCGATCAGGCGAAAGGGAACACGCATATGAAATCTCCTGAGTAGAACGCTAAGAGCGTTACTGGTTTGAGCTCAGACTACGCCAAACAGTTCGCCGTTATACTCGTCCCTCTGTTTGGGAGCCAGCATGATTTCTTTGCCGATTGATGAAGTTTTACCCGCCCTGCGTGAAGCCCTGGCGACACGCCATGAAGCTGTGCTCAAGTAATATCAAGCAAAGCATTTAGGCTCGTAACGCGATTATTGCACGGTAACATCGCCGCTGTTACTGTGCGTAAATCGTGTTACTTGGTGCTGAGATGAAAACCAGTCGGCAAGAAATTCAGAATTACTTCGAGCAGATTTTCGGGGCGAAGCCCGAGATCAAACGTTGGGCGAAATCCAAGGGTTTGCCTTTCTATCTCCTGGATGAATACACCTTCGACGTCGTGATGTTGCATGGCTGCCAATGCCTGCTGCTACTTGCTCACGAACCCTTCGAAAATGCAGCGAAGATTCGCAAGCACATCGACGTACTGAAAAAGACGGTCGATTACCCGATTCTCTATGCGACCGGCGCACTCCAGTCATTTGAGCGTAAACGTCTCATCGAGTCCGCGATTCAGTTTGTTGTTCCTGGCAACCAGCTGTTCGCGCCACAACTTGGACTCGATCTGCGTGAGTTCTACCGCAGCAGGCAGATAGAAAAAGAAGCCTTGAGTCCGGCCAGCCAGGCCGTGCTGATCGCAACCCTCAATCGAGGATGGGAGGAGAATCAAACCTTTCGGGGTACGGACCTCGCTGACGCAGACCTCTACTCAAAAATGACGATATCCAGGGCGATGAAAGAGCTTTATTCGTTCGGATTGATAGAGCCAGCATCCAGTGGGAAATCATCGCGTTGGCGTTTCGTGGCAGACCCAAAAGCGATATGGGAAAAATCCCTTCCTATTCTGCAAAGTCCGGTGAAACGGGTTGTGTACGCAGACTGGCATCCATCGGTGCAACGAGCTGCCGGGTTGTCAGCGCTCAGCAGGGCGTCCTTGCTGGGCGAGCCATCGATACCCGTTATTGCCTTCACCAAAGAAAGTTGGGATTCGGAAGTCGCTCGCTCAGGTCGTGCGGAAATTGACCCCATCGACGACCCTGTTGTCGAGGTCGAGATCTGGAGCTATTCCCCTGATCACGTGTCAGGTCGAACCCGGATTCCATTGCCGCCAGAAAGCGTTGATCCCCTGTCTCTCTATCTGAGCCTGAGGGACAACGTCGACGACAGAGTTCAGTTGAGCCTTGATGAAATGATGGAGAAGATTGAATGGTGAAGGGATTGGATACTTTCCGCGAAGCTTTTGCCGGTCACGCGGAGCGTTATGTGCTCATCGGTGGTGTTGCAGCCAGCCTGGCCCTTGAAGAGGCGGGCATTGAGTTCCGTTCCACGCGAGACCTGGACATTGTGCTTTTGTCTCGTCTTCTGTCGGCTGATTCAGATATCAGTCTTCCGGAGGACATCGCGACTGACTTGCGCAAATTTCTCGCCGTTATGCCCTCTCTGGACGTCGACATGAAAGCCTTGGGGCTGCGTGGTGTCACTATCGCTGAAGTCGCAGAGCGCATACGTTCAGCATTCAAGGTATAGGGCTTGTTCGCCGTATACTCGCGCCCTCTGTTTGGGAGCCAGCATGATTTCTTTGCCGATTGATGAAGTTTTACCCGCCCTGCGTGAAGCACTCGCTACGCGCCATGAAGCTGTGCTCGAAGCACCGCCCGGCGCCGGTAAGACCACCCGCGTGCCCTTGGCCTTGCTCAATGAGTCGTGGCTGGCCGGGCAGACCATCCTGATGCTCGAACCGCGTCGTTTGGCGGCGCGGGCGGCGGCGGAGCGGTTGGCCAGTGAGCTGGGTGAGAAGGTCGGCGAAACCGTGGGTTATCGCATTCGGCTCGACAGCAAGGTCGGCCCCAAGACCCGTATCGAAGTGGTCACTGAAGGTATTCTCACTCGTCGCCTTCAGGACGATCCGGCGCTGGAAGGCGTGGGGTTGCTGATCTTTGACGAGTTCCACGAACGCAGTCTCGATGCTGATCTGGCGCTGGCCCTGAGCCTCAATGGCCGGGAATTGTTCCGCGAAGATCAACCGCTGAAAATCCTTTTGATGTCCGCGACTCTGGAAGGCGAACGCCTTGCAGGGTTGCTCGACGATGCGCCGATTTTGCGTAGCGAAGGGCGCATGTACCCGGTGGCGATGCGCTGGGGCCGACCGTTTCAGGCCGGTGAATTCATCGAGCCGCGACTGGTGCAGACCATTCTCGAAGCCTTGAACGACGAAACCGGCAGCGTGCTGGTGTTCCTGCCGGGGCAGGCGGAAATACGGCGCGTGCATCAGCAATTGGCCGATGCGCTGGGCGATAACCCTCAGGTTTTACTTTGCCCGTTGCACGGCGAACTGGACCTCGCAGCGCAACGTGCGGCGATTGATCCGGCGCCGCTGGGCAAGCGCAAAGTGGTGCTGGCCACCAACATCGCCGAGACCAGCCTGACCATCGATGGCGTGCGCGTGGTGATCGATGCCGGGCTGGCGCGGGTGCCGCGATTCGATCCCGGCAGCGGCATGACCCGCCTCGACACCCAGCGCATTTCCAAGGCCAGCGCCACGCAACGCGCGGGTCGGGCCGGGCGACTGGAGCCGGGTGTGTGTTATCGCTTGTGGTCGCAGGATCAGCACGAGCAACTGGCGGCCTACGGCAGTGCGGAAATTCTCTCGGCGGACCTCGCCGGATTGGCGTTGCAGTTGGGGCGTTGGGGCGTGACGCCGGGCCAGTTGGTTTGGCTGGATGTACCACCGGCAGCGGCTTATGCACAGGCTCAGGACTTGCTCGATCGACTGGGTGCGTTGGATGGCGAAGCGCTGACCCGTCACGGTCAGGCCATGGCCGAATTGCCGGCGCATCCGCGTATCGCGCATCTGTTGTTGCGCGGGCAAGCGCTCGGTTTGGCCGACATGGCGTGTGACGTCGCGGCACTGCTCGGCGAGCGCGATATTTTGCGTGGCGCCGGCGCGGATCTGCACAGCCGACTGGTGCTGTTGTCCGGTGAAGAACGCGCCGCTCGCGGTGCTCAGGGCGGGGTGCAGCGAGCGCGGCAACTGGCGCGGCAATATCGCGGTTATCTGCGTGGCAAGGCGTCGGAACCGGTCAGCGATCCCGACCATCCGCGTTGGCTCGGGGCGCTGCTGGCGCTGGCCTATCCCGACCGCGTTGCCCAACAGCGCCGGGCTGGTGGTGCCGAGTATCGTTTGGCCAACGGTCGCGCGGCGTTGTTCGCTGAAGCGGACAGTTTGATGAAGCAAGCGTGGCTGGTGATCGCCGATCTGGGCAGTCGTCAGGGCCAGCGTGAAGAGCGGATTTATCTGGCGGCGGATTTTGATCCAGCGCTGTTCGATTCAGTGTTGGCGGAGCAGGTGCGCTGCGTCGATCAACTGGATTGGGACGAGCGCGAAGGCGTGTTGCGCGCCGAGCGCCAGCGCAAGGTTGGTGAGCTGATCCTCAGCCGCGAACCGCTGACCGGGCTCGATGAAACTGCACGCAGTCAGGCGCTGGTCAATTTGGTGCGACGCAAAGGTCTGGAGCTGTTGCCGTGGACACCGGAGCTGCGCCAATGGCAGGCGCGGGTGGCGTTGTTGCGTCAGCTGGATATGGCCGGCAAGGGCGAAAGCGAATGGCCGGACGTCAGCGACGCTGCGCTGCTCAAAAACCTCGAACACTGGCTGATGCCGTATCTGGGCAAAGTTTCGCGGCTCAGTCATTTCGCCAATCTCGACCTGTCGAGCATCGTCCACAACCTGCTGCCGTGGCCGCTGCCGCAGCGGCTCGACGAGTTGGCGCCGCATCATCTGAGCGTGCCCTCCGGCTCATCGATTCGTCTGGACTACAGCGAGCAACCGCCGATTCTCGCGGTGCGTTTGCAGGAACTGTTCGGCCTGGCCGAAACCCCGCGCATCGCCGGTGGCCGGCAAGTGGTCAAGCTGCACCTGCTGTCCCCGGCACGGCGGCCGGTGCAGGTGACGCAGGATCTGGCGAACTTCTGGCGCAGTACCTACGCCGAGGTAAAGAAGGATTTGAAGGGGCGGTATCCGAAGCACTATTGGCCGGATGATCCCTTGGTCGCTGAAGCCACGGCACGAATCAAACCGCGCAAGTAAACCTCGTCCCCTGTAGGAGCGAGCCTGCTCCGGGCGGCGTTCCGACGATGGTCGTGAACGATAACGCGCAAAACCAGATACGCAGCGGTGTCCTTGAGCCTTTCGCGAGCAGGCTCGCTCCTACAGGTTTTACCGGCGCAGGGCTCGTGTTTAAAGGCGTTTAAGGATACTTCCTGCAAGCTACAAGACCTTGCGCCGTTGCCTACGGGTACGCCAGAATCCGCCGGCTTGTGCGCTTTGGAGGCCATCGGTAACTTGATTCGCGTCACTGCTCATCAGTGACCGGGTTTAGTCGCCCGGCTATCCATTCACGGTTGCATAAGTGTCATCCAGTCAGGTGTTCACCTGTACTTGATGGTGGCTGTGCGCATGGCGCCCTCGGGCGCGCCGGGTTTGGGTGGTTTACCGGTCGACTAACTTGCGCACAGCCGCCTCCCTTTCGTTTAGTCGCGAGATGGTCACGGCCTCACTTGAGGTTAATTGCCCATGTTCAAACCTACACCGAACCCGCCAGACACCGATCCGGCATCCCCATACGACCCCGATTCCAAAAAACTCAACGAGGCCGCCGAACGCGCCCTCAACTTCCACTTCCCCTCGACCGCCGACATCAAAGCTACACCGCGTACCGTCAGCACCCTGTTCACCGTCGACCCGGAGGCCACGAGCGAAACCTTGATGGTGTATCTGGTGGAAACGCTGGCCTCGGTGGATGTGATGGTCCATCAGTTGGTCGATCACCTGGACGGCGGATCGCGCAATGCGCTGCTGGGGATTTCCAACAGCGTGATGCTGGCGGAGATCACGGCCAATCGGGTGCTGGATCAGATTGATCCGCCTGAATAACACGACAGGCCTGACCAGTTTTTTCCTTCCCCAAAGCCACAAAAAACCTGCTTTCTCCCATTCCAGTGCATGCACAGAATGCAGTTGCGCGTGCATTGGAATTTTAAGGAGTGAGTCATGACGTTCTCGATTATCGGACGCTGCCCTGAAACCGGGCAGCTCGGTATTGCCATCAGCTCTTCAAGCATTGCGGTCGGTGCGCGTTGCCCTTGGGCGCGGGCGGGTGTCGGTGCGGTGTCTACGCAGAACATTACGCTGCCGGCGCTGGGGCCACAGATCCTGGACTTGCTGGAGCATCAGCATCTGGAGCCTGAGGCAGCGCTGGACCGGGCGCTGACGTCCAATGGCTGGAGTCAGTACCGACAAGTGACGGTGATCGATGCGTCGGGCCGGATTGCGCTGTTCAGCGGCAAGGAGTCGCTGGGTGTGCACAACGCGGTGAAAGGCGAGCAGTGTGTCGCGGCAGGTAATTTGCTCAGCGACGTGCGGGTCATCGAGGCCATGGTCGTGGCGTTCGAGGCCGAGCCGGGTCAGTTGGCCGACCGTTTGCTGGCGGCCATGCACGCGGCGATGGCGGCCGGTGGTGAGGCCGGTCCGGTGCATTCCGCTGCGCTGAAAGTGGTGGGTGACCATACGTGGCCGATCATCGACTTGCGGGTTGATTGGGCCGAGGAAGATCCCATCGGGCAGCTGGATGGCCTCTGGCAAGCCTATCGACCACAAATGCAGGACTACCTGACGCGCGCACTCAACCCGACGACGGCCCCGAGCTACGGAGTGCCGGGCGATGAGTGAGGCGTCCAGTCGCGACCTGCTGGAACGCCTGGTTGGTTTCGCCACCGTCAGCCGCGATTCCAACCTCGAATTGATCCGTTTCATCGAGGCGTATCTGGCCAGGCATGGTGTGCAGAGTGAGCTGTTCTTCAACGAAGAAGGCACCAAGGCCAATCTGTTCGCGACCATCGGCCCGCTCAAATCCGGTGGTGTCGTGCTCTCGGGCCACACTGATGTGGTACCGGTTGACGGGCAGGCCTGGACGGTCGATCCGTTCCAGATGACGGAAAAGGATGGACGCCTGTACGGCCGTGGCACGGCGGACATGAAAGGGTTCATCGCCTCGGTGCTCGCGGCGGTGCCGACCTTTGTGCAACGTCCGCTTCTGCGGCCGGTGCACCTGGCGTTTTCCTACGATGAGGAAGTTGGTTGCCTGGGTGTCAGGCCGATGCTGGCCGAGCTGGAGAAGCGGCCTTTCAAGCCACGACTGTGTCTGATCGGCGAACCGACAGAACTCAAGCCTGTGCTCGGCCACAAAGGCAAACTCGCGATGCGCTGCGAAGTGCGCGGTGCCGCGTGCCATTCGGCGTATGCGCCGTATGGGGTAAACGCGATTGAATATGCCGCGCAGTTGATTGGCCAGTTGGGCGTTATCGGTGCCGGGCTCGCTCATCCTGATCATCACGACGAACGTTTCGATCCGCCGTTTTCGACGGTGCAAACGGGTGTGATCAAAGGTGGCCGGGCGTTGAATATTGTTCCTGCTGAATGTGAGTTCGATTTTGAGGTCAGGGCGCTGCCGGATTTCGATGCTCAAGTGGTTGCGGACCAGCTCCAAACCTACGCCGAGGAACATGTACTGCCGAAGATGCGCGCGGTGCAGGCGGACACGGATATTCGATTGCGGCCACTGAGCGCTTACCCCGGTTTGGCGACACCGCCCGAGAGTGACGCGGCGCGGTTGCTGGCGTTGTTGAGCAACTCTTCAGACTTTGGAACGGTGGCGTTCGGGACTGAGGGAGGGCTGTTTGATCAGGCTGGCATCCCCACGGTGGTCTGTGGTCCAGGCAGCATGGATCAAGGGCACAAGCCTGATGAGTTTATTGCGGTGGAGCAGTTGAGCGGTTGCGATGCGATGCTGGTGCGATTGGCTGACTATCTGCGTGGCGACATTTAACTGTAGGAGCGAGCCTGCTCGCGATGGTCGTTAACGATAACGCGTGTTTACTGGCTACACGCGGCGCTCTTGAGTCCAT
Organism: Pseudomonas sp. GL-RE-29; assembly: GCF_019947275.1. Taxonomy (NCBI): domain Bacteria; kingdom Pseudomonadati; phylum Pseudomonadota; class Gammaproteobacteria; order Pseudomonadales; family Pseudomonadaceae; genus Pseudomonas; species Pseudomonas sp. GL-RE-29. The sequence goes on along the minus strand of NZ_JAGYGD010000015.1, from coordinate 55,738 downwards.
CGCGAGCAGGCTCGCTCCTACAGGGGTTCTGCTACTTTCTGGGTCAGCTGCTCGCGGCAGAAGTCCACGAACAACTGCGCAGGCTTGGTCAGTTGACTGCGTTTGAGGTGGGCGGATGCCAGGCCGGACATTGTCACCGGTTCTTTGATGTTCACCGAGATCACCTTCTTGCCATCGTAAGTGCATTCCGAATGCGGGCGGGTGACCAGGATCGAGAAGCCGAAACCCTGGCCAACCATGCCGCGCACCATCTCGATCGAAGGTGAGCTGAACACGATGTTGGGCGTCAGATCCAGTTCGTGGAACAGGCTCACGAAATAAGTCCGGCTCGGCTGCACATCGAGCAGAATCATCGGCTCGCTGCACAAGTCCCGCAGCGATACTTCGTTCTGGTCGGCGAAGCGATGGCCTTCAGGCAACAGGACGTAAGGCTTTTGCGGTGGCATCAGCGGCGTGGTCTGGATGGTGCCGTCCAGCCCGTGATCGTAGAGGAAGGCCACGTCGAAAGTGCCTGCGGTCAGGCCTTGCACCAGCTCTTGTTGTTCGCCATCGCGAATGCGGATGTCCACGCCCGGGTACAGCTTGCGAAAACCGGCGATCAGTTGTGGCAAATACAACGGCGCGACGGTCTCGAAGCAGCCGATGTCGATTTGTCCGGACACCGTGTCGTTATCCGCCAGCGCATTCTGTTCAAACTCCCGGGCCATCCGCAGCAGTTCCTGCGCCTTGTGGTAGAAGCGCGTGCCGGTGGGCGTCAGGGAAACGCCCTGGGCGTGGTGGCGGATGAACAGTTGGACGTTGAATGACTCTTCCAGACTCTTGATCGCCGTGGAAACGGAAGGCTGCGCGATGTACAGCTGTCGCGAGGCTTCGGCGACGCTGCCGGCTTCTACCGTTGTGACGAAATACTTGAGTTGCCGCAATGTATAGGAAGCCACACGCACCTCGTTTTGCTCTGTTTTGCGCTGAAAGACCGGATGGCCGTCGCACAGATTGTTGACTGAACCTTACCCTATGCGGGTTCTGGACTGGGGCAGCGCTTACCCAGTTTTTTCTTATACCCCGAGCACATTTTTAATAATTTTCCTCTGCGTACGGTTGCCGCACTATCTCTCCAACCTCTGATAACAACCCCGACCACCCAGGCGGTCGTAAAGGGAGCGTAGCGTGTTCGACCTCGACTATTGGCAGCAACGAGCTGCCCGGCAAACCTTCTCTGATAAAGCCTTGATCGATGGCCGGCAGGTCGCTGCCGCTTCAGGCGCGACCTTCGATTCGATCAATCCGGCGACCAATCAGTTGCTTGCCCGTGTCGCCGCGTGTGGCGAAGTGGAAGTGGAACTGGCCGTGCGCAGTGCGCGTCGCGCTTTCAACGAAGGCCCGTGGGCACGGATGGCACCGGTCGAGCGCAAGCGGGTGATGCTGCGTCTGTCCGAGCTGGTGCTGGCTCACCGCGAAGAACTCGCGCTGCTGGATTCGCTGAACATGGGTAAGCCAGTGATGGACGCCTACAACATCGACGTCCCCGGTGCCGCCCATGTGTTCGCCTGGTACGGCGAGTCGCTGGACAAGCTGTACGACCAGGTCGCCCCGACCGCGTCATCGGCACTGGCGACCATCACCCGTGAAGCGCTGGGCGTTGTTGCGGCCGTCGTGCCGTGGAACTTCCCGCTCGACATGGCTGCCTGGAAACTTGCCCCGGCGCTGGCGGCCGGCAACAGCGTGGTGCTCAAGCCTGCCGAGCAATCACCGTTCTCGGCGCTGCGTCTGGCCGAACTGGCGCTGGAAGCCGGTTTGCCGCCGGGCGTGCTGAACGTGCTGCCGGGGCTGGGCGAATCCGCCGGCAAGGCGCTGGGCTTGCATCCTGACGTCGACTGCCTGGTGTTCACCGGGTCGACTCAGGTGGGCAAATACTTCATGCAGTACGCCGCGCAATCGAACCTCAAACAGGTGTGGCTGGAGTGTGGCGGCAAGAGCCCGAGCCTGGTGTTCGATGATTGCCGTGATCTTGATCTGGCGGCGGAGAAAGCGGCGTTCGGCATCTTCTTCAATCAGGGCGAGGTGTGCTCGGCCAACTCGCGGCTGTATGTGCAGAACTCGGTCAAAGATGAGTTTATCGAGCGTCTGTTGGAGAAAGCCAAAGCCTGGATGCCCGGCGATCCACTTAACCCTGCAAGCCCGGCTGGCGCGATCGTCGATTCGACCCAGGCGTCGTGCGTGATGAGTGCGATCGAACGCGCCCACGAAGACGGCGCCCGACTGCTTACCGGTGGCCGTCGCTTGAGCTTCAACGGCTCCGACAACTTTATCGAGCCGACCATTTTTGCCGACGTTGATCATGACTCGCACCTGTCCCGTGAAGAAGTGTTCGGGCCGGTGCTGGCGATTTCCACCTTCGACAGCGAAGAACAAGCGGTGCGCCTGGCCAACGACAGCATCTATGGCCTGGCCGCTTCGGTGTGGAGCGACGATCTGAATCGCGCACACCGAGTGGCGCGTGCACTGAAGGCCGGCACGGTTTCGGTGAATACCGTGGACGCCCTCGATGTCAGCGTGCCGTTCGGTGGTGGCAAGCAATCGGGTTTCGGCCGGGACCTGTCGTTGCACTCGTTTGATAAATACACCCAGTTGAAAACCACCTGGTTTCAATTGCGTTGAGTGTTTCCTGAGTGAATAGCCGCACGTTATTTGCGTGCGGTTAAAGAATAAAAAGATGTTCTCGCGCGGCTTGTAGTGCGCGTACTTGCGGCCGCGTGGTCGTGACTGCCTCAGTAACTAATCACAATTAAAAAGTGAGGGAGCTTCCATGTTCAAATATTCAACTTCGAGTGTTACAGCAGCGGCTGGTTTAACTGCGCTACTGGTCGGTACGGTGCCGGTTATTGCACAGGCCGAAAGTCTCACGGTTATTTCGTTCGGTGGTGCGACCAAGGCGGCGCAGGAGGGGGCTTACTTCAAACCCTTCGAACAAAGCGGTGCTGGCAAAGTTGTGGTCGGCGAGTACAGCGGAGAACTGTCCAAAGTCAAAGCCATGGTCGATGTCGGCCAGGTCAGCTGGGACGTGGTCGAAGTGGAAAGCCCTGAGCTGCTGCGTGGCTGTGAAGAGGGATTGTTTGAGCGGCTGGACCCGGCGCTGATCGGGGATTCAAAAAGCTATTTGCCGGGTGCGGTCAGCGAGTGCGGCGTGGCCAGTTACGTGTGGTCGATGGTGCTCGCCTACAACTCGAACAAGGTCAGCGCAGCGCCCACGTCTTGGGCGGACATGTGGAACCTGCAGCAATTCCCCGGCAAGCGTGGCCTGCGCAAAGGCGCCAAATACACGCTGGAAGTGGCGCTGCTCGCTGACGGGGTCAAACAGGATGACCTGTACAAAGTGCTGGGCACCAAGGAGGGCGTGGACCGGGCGTTTCACAAGCTCGACCAGATCAAGCCCTCGATCCAGTGGTGGGAAGCCGGCGCCCAGCCGCCGCAATGGCTCGCGGCCGGTGACGTCGTGATGTCGGCCGCCTACAACGGCCGGATTGCCGTGGCGCAGAAGGAAGGTTCGAAACTCGCCATCTCGTGGAACGGCCACCTCTATGATCCTGATCACTGGGCGATTGTTCGCGGCAGTCCGAACAAGGCGCTGGCCGAGCGTTTCATCGTGTTTGCCAGCCAGGCGAGCGGTCAGAAATCCTTCTCCACGCAGATTCCCTACGGCCCGATCCGCAAGGACGTGCTGGCGCAGCTACCGGCCGACACGCTGGCCCAACTGCCAACGGCTCAAGCCAATTTGTCTGAAGGTCAGTTGGTGGATGCCACGTTCTGGGTCGATCACGGCGAAGAGCTGGAGGAACGTTTCAACGCCTGGGCGGCACGCTAAGCCGCTGTTGTCATCAATCGCCACTCAAGGATGAGTCGCGATGTCCCTGCCTTCCACGCGGAGGCAATCAACAACAAGAAAACACGGGGAGTTTGTCATGAGTTCAACTACAACCGCGTCCATCCAGGCGCCGTCCGGTGGTTTGCGCCGGGTCCTGGGGCTGGGCTCGCTGCTGGCCGTTGCGGTGGGCGTCGTGGTCTCGCAAGGCGTCATGGTGCTGATGCTGCAAGGTGCGGGCATTGCCGGTTTCGGTTTTATCATTCCGCTGGCCATCGCCTATGTGCTGGCGATCACTTATGCCTGGTCGTTTTCCGAGCTGGCCTTGATGATCCCGCGAGCGGGCAGCCTCAGCAGTTACACCGAAGTGGCGATCGGGCATTTCCCGGCGATTCTCGCGACCTTCTCGGGCTACATGGTGGTGGCGATGTTTGCGCTGTCTGCCGAATTGCTGTTGCTGGACCTGGTGATCAGCAAGGTCTATCCGGATGTCATTCCGCACATGGTGGTGGCCTACGGCGTGCTGGGGTTGTTCACCGTTTTGAACCTGTTCGGCATTGATGTCTTCGCCAAACTGCAGAATGTGCTGGCGCTGGTGATGGTGGTGATACTCGTCGCCATGGGCCTGGCGTCACTGAGTAACGGCCAGGCGAGTTTGCAACTCCCGCTGGATCAGGGCTGGAACCCGCTGGAGTTCGGCGCAATCACCTTGGCGGCCATGGCTGTCTGGGGTTTTGTCGGGGCGGAATTCGTCTGCCCGCTGGTGGAAGAAACCCGCAATCCGGAGCGCAATATTCCACGCTCGATGACCATTGGCTTGACGGTGATTTTCGGCGTGATTGCCTTGTATTGCTTCGGCGCTTTGCTGTGCATCCCGCGTGAGCAATTGGCCAGTGATGCCTTGCCTCATTACCTGCTGGCCACCACGGTTTTCGGTGAGGCCGGCAAGTTGTTCCTGGTGGTAGCGGCCATTACCGCGACTTGCAGCACCGTGAATTCGTCCTTGGCGGCCTTGCCGCGCATGCTCTACGGCATGGCGCAAAACGGTCAGGCATTCCCGCAATTCAAGAAGCTTACGGCGCGTGGTCGCACGCCTTGGGTGGCGGTGCTGTTCGTTGCAGCGATCACCGGCCTGCCGATCCTCATTCTGGGGCACGACGCGGCGGCGATCAGCTTGCTGCTTCTGGCGGCCGCGCTCGCCTGGCTGCTGGCCTACATCATCGTGCACATCGATGTAATCGCCTTGCGCCGGCGCTATCCCCATCTGGCCCGTCCATTCCGCTCACCGTTTTATCCATGGCCACAGGTGGTCGGCATTCTCGGCATGCTGTTTGCGATCTACCACGTGTCGCCAACGCCAGAGATGACCGCCAGCATTTTCGGTTGCGCCGGTGTGGTGCTGGGCGTGATATCGGTGATTGCCGTGGTGTGGGTCAAGTTCGTGATGCGCAAACCACTGTTCACGCCAGAACCACTCATTCAAAACCAATCCCAGGGCAACGACGTGCCGAAGATGACACCGATCGCCACGGTGTCCGGGAACTGAACCTTTATTCAATTCAGGAGAATAAGAGATGACAACTGACTACAAACCCCAGCGCGAAACCAAGGACTATCAAGCGGCCGACGCCGCCCACCACATTCACGCATTCCTCGATCAGAAGGCGTTGAACGAAGAGGGTCCGCGCGTGATCGTCGGTGGCGACCGTCTGCATCTGTGGGACAACGACGGCAATCGTTACCTCGATGGCATGTCCGGTTTGTGGTGCACCAACCTCGGTTATGGGCGCAAGGATCTCGCCGCAGCGGCGACCCGTCAGCTGGAACAGTTGCCGTACTACAACATGTTCTTCCACACCACTCACCCGGCCGTGGTCGAGCTTTCCGAACTGCTGTTCAGCTTGCTGCCCAAGCACTACAGCCACGCGATCTACACCAACTCCGGCTCCGAGGCCAACGAGGTGCTGATCCGCACTGTGCGCCGTTACTGGCAGGTGCTCGGCAAGCCGCAGAAGAAGGTCATGATCGGTCGCTGGAACGGATACCACGGCTCTACCCTGGCTGCCAGCGCGATGGGCGGGATGAAGTTCATGCACGAAATGGGCGGGGTGATTCCTGACGTCGCGCACATCGATGAACCCTACTGGTTCGGCCATGAAGGTGATCTGACGCCCGCCGAATTCGGCCTGCGCGCGGCTCAACAACTGGAAACCAAGATTCTCGAACTGGGCGCGGAAAACGTTGCCGCGTTCATCGCCGAGCCGTTCCAGGGTGCTGGCGGCATGATCTTCCCGCCAGAGAGCTACTGGCCGGAAATCCAGCGAATCTGCCGCAAGTACGACGTGCTGTTGTGTGCTGACGAGGTGATCGGTGGCTTCGGACGCACGGGCGAATGGTTTGCCCACCAGCACTTTGATTTCGAGCCGGACACCCTGTCGATCGCCAAGGGCCTGACGTCGGGTTACATCCCCATGGGCGGACTGATTCTGAGTCGGCGCATGGCCGAAGTGCTGGTCGAGCAGGGCGGTGTGTTTGCCCACGGCCTGACCTATTCCGGTCACCCGGTGGCGGCGGCCGTGGCGATTGCCAACCTCACGGCGTTGCGCGATGAGGGCGTGGTCAGCCAAGTGAAGAGCGACACTGGCCCGTACTTTCAGCAGTGCCTGCGCGAGGTGTTTGGCAATCACCCGCTGGTGGGTGAGATTCAGGGTGTCGGCCTGGTCGCGGCGTTGCAGTTTGCCGAGGACAAGGCGACCCGCAAGCGCTTCGCCAACGAAGGCGACATCGCCTGGCGTTGCCGCACGATTGGCTTTGAAGAGGGCGTGATTATTCGCTCGACGCTTGGCCGCATGATCATGGCACCGGCATTGATCGCGACCCGCGCTGAAATCGATGAATTGGTTGCCAAGACCAAGATTGCAGTTGATCGAACCGCGCAAGAAATTGGCGTGCTCTAAATAACGATCAGGCTCGCTCCATGAACTGTAGGAGCGAGCCTGCTCGCGATGGTCGTTAACGATAATGTGTATTGCCTGAATGAACGCGGTGCTTTCAAGTTTATCGCGAGCAGGCTCGCTCCTACAGTGACTGTGTTTATCCAGAAAGTACCGAACTTAGTTGTTGGTTAGTTTTTTCATGGGCAGCAACTACAAAAATCATAATTTCGTTCTTGGCATTCGCTAAGCACAATAAAACTACCCCGCCTGCAAAGTTGTTTACGCGGAATTAATTATTCAAACAGCAGAATTGTCGCGACATGTCGCGCCATAGTCGCCTCTCTGAAGGACACAAGCATGAATGATAAAAAGATAGAAATAGATACGCTTGTTGTCGGTGCCGGCCAGGCTGGCGTCGCCATGAGCGAGCACCTGAGCAAACTCGGTGTGCCGCATCTCGTCCTTGAGCGTAATCGCATCGCAGAAGCGTGGCGCACCGGGCGCTGGGATTCGTTGGTTGCCAACGGCCCGGTCTGGCACGACCGCTTTCCCGGATTGGCTTTCGAAGAGCTGGAACCGGATGCCTTCGCCTCAAAAGATCAGGTGGCGGCTTATTTCGAAGCCTATGCCGAGAAATTCGAAGCGCCGATTCGTACCGGTGTAGAAGTCAAAAAGGTTGTACGCAACGCCGATCGCCCAGGCTTCACCATCGAAACCTCAGAAGGCGTAATCGAAGCCAATCGCGTGGTGGCGGCCACCGGTCCTTTCCAGCGCCCGGTCATCCCACCGATTGCGCCGAAAGACGACACCATCACACAGATTCACTCGGCTCAATATTTCAACCCGCAGCAACTGCCCGAGGGCGGCGTGCTGGTGGTAGGCGCAGGCTCCTCCGGGGTGCAGATTGCTGATGAGTTACAGCGCGCCGGTAAACAGGTTTATCTTTCGGTCGGCCAGCATGACCGTCCGCCTCGCGCCTATCGCAACCGTGACTTCTGCTGGTGGCTCGGGGTTCTGGGGCTGTGGGATCTGGAAACCATGGAGCCGGGTCGTGAGCACGTCACTATTGCGGTGAGCGGCGCGCGTGGCGGGCAGACCGTGGATTTCCGAGTGCTGGCCCAGCAAGGCGTCAAACTGGTGGGGCTGACCCAGTCGTTCAACGACGGCGTGGTGACGTTCCAGCAGGACCTCGCGCGCAACATCGCTGCCGGAGACGAGAATTACCTGTCGCTGCTGGATACCGCAGATGCCTACGTGGCGCGCAACGGCCTCGACCTGCCGGAAGAGCCCGAAGCTCGCTTCACCCTTCCTGATCCTGACTGCGTTACAAACCCGATTCTTGAACTGGATCTGGCGGAAGCGGGTATCACCTCGATCATTTGGGCCACCGGCTATGCAGTCGATTACAGCTGGCTACAAGTCGACGCCTTCGACGACAAGGGTAAGCCTCGTCATCAACGTGGCGTGTCGAGCGAGCCCGGGGTTTATTTCGTCGGTCTGCCGTGGCTGTCGCGCCGGGGTTCGAGCTTTATCTGGGGCGTTTGGCACGACGCCAAACACGTCGCCGGGCACATCGCGACCCAGCGCCAGTACCTGGAATACCGCGACCCGTCGCAGCGCTGAGAATCGATCGAGGAATGGCCCGCCGGCCATTCCCACAACCTTATCAATCAAGTTTCAGGGGAGTCAGTTGATGCCTACTCACACGCGAATCCGCATGTTCAATACCAAAGACACCTATCCCAATCAGTCGCTGGATAACGATCTTTGCCAAGCCGTACGCGCCGGCAACACGGTGTATGTACGCGGCCAGATCGGCACCGATTTCGACGGCAACCTGGTGGGCCTTGGTGATCCGGGCGCGCAAGCGGAACAGGCGATGAAAAACGTCAAACAGCTTCTGGAAGAGGCGGGCAGCGATCTGTCCCATATCGTCAAAACCACCACCTACATCATTGACCCGCGCTACCGCGAGCCGGTGTATCAAGTGGTGGGCAAGTGGTTGAAGGGCGTGTTCCCGATCTCCACCGGCCTGGTCATCTCCGGGCTCGGCCAACCGCAATGGCTGATGGAAATCGACGTGATCGCGGTCATCCCGGACGACTGGAAAAAAGACTGACTTGTAGGAGCTGTCTCGCGAAGCGAGGCTGCGATCTTTTGACTTTGATTATTAAGATCAAGATCAAAAGATCGCAGCCTCGTTTCACTCGACAGCTCCTACAGGTTTTGTGTCCGGCGGGTTATGGCGCGGCGGGCAGGAGGAACCGCGCAATCACCGGCAGATGATCGGAGATGCGCAAGGTATCGTCCTGTCTCACCGTTGCCTCGACCCGTTTGATGCGCGGGCTGTAGAACAGGTAGTCGACCGTGCGGTCCGGGCCGCTCACACCCGGATCGTTCGGGTAATGGGTCAGCCAGCGCGCGCGGTCGGCTCCGCCGGCTTCGTTGTTGGTGGGGATCATCGGGTATTTGTCCCACAGCAGATGCAGCGCGCTGTCGGCGGAGTAGGGCGTGCGTTGTTCGTCGGGCAGGCGCTGAAATTGCCCCAGCGGCAGCAAATTGAAATCGCCGCCGATCAACCACGGCGTGCCACGGCTTTCAAATTTGTCGAGGAACCTGGCCACGGCCGAGATTTGCCTGTTCACGCTATCGTCAGGTTGCGCTACGCGGTCCAGATGGGTGTTGAGAATGGCCATCTGGCCGCCGTCGCTCAATGGCAGGTAAGTGACCAGCAAGGCGTTTCTCGGGCTGAACTGGCGGCTGACGAGGTTGCCCTGGATGACTGGCAGTTGCAGGCGTTCGGCGTGTTCGATCTGGTAGCGGCTGAGGGTCGCCAGTTGCCGGCCGACGCTGCCGAAGATGTGCAGGTCAGGGACGAAGTCGGCTTTCCAGTCGAAGGCATGGGTGCTGCAGGGGTAAAGATCGGCGACCCGTTCCTGGAGCAATTTGAGCTGGTTCTGATAAGCGCTGGCCTTGGCGCCGTCATCGAGCTCCTGCAACAGCACGACGTCCGGCTCCTCATCGCGAATCACGCGCGCCACTTCATCGAGGCTGAAAGCCATGTCTTCCGTCGTGGGGGATTCATCGGTTCCGGCCGCCAGGTCATTCCAGAACACGTAACGCTTGCCCGCCAGGTACTGGACGTTCCAGGTCATGACTTTCAGCGCCTGGCCGGGAGCCAGGGTCGGTGCCTGAGTGCTGCAACTGACCGGCAACACTTCCTTGGCGTCGGGGCGCCAGGTCAGGCTGTAGATCATCACGACGATCAGGCCGATGACGATCAACGATGCCAGCAGGGTGTAGCGCAGTAGTCGGGTCATGGCTCGGCTTATAGCGTTACGAAAGTTGACCCCGAGCATACCCGACTGACGGGCGGTCGCCCACGGTCAACGTGGCCCATCGATTTTTTCCGGTACTTCGCTGATCAGCATGAACAGCCGGAACAGCACCACGCTGGTGAACAGTTGCAGGAAGCTGTGGGCACTGTCGATCAACAACGAGACCACCGGGTTCTGCGGCTCGGGGTAGACCGCCAGCGTCGCGCCCTTGAGCAGCCACAAAGGCGCCATCACACACAGGATGCACACCAGGATGCGCAGGAAATGCCCACGGGTCAGGCGCAGGCTTTCCTTCATTGCCGCCAGCGGGGCTAGGCCACGCAACACCAACAGGTATTCGCCGAACGCCAGGGTCACCATCAGGTAGATACCCGGCAGGAAGTACAGCGACAGGCCGAGCAGAATCAGCAAGGTATTGAGCGCCGTCAGCACGGCGAAGCGCGGCCACAGGTAAGCGGACCTCGACAGCAGGGCGCGAGTGCTCGGCGATTCGCCACGGCTGCGGGCGTCGAGAAACAGAATCAGCGCGGCGGTGTACAGCGGATAAACCAGCAGGCCGACCATCACGCTGATACCGGGAAAACTGTCCGGCTCGGTGGAGCGGTCGACCACTAGCTGCAACAGCGCCTCGAAAATCACCAGCGGCAGGCACAGCTGCACGATCTGGCCCAGATTGCGCTTGAAGAAATAAAGGGAGTCACGCAGCACATCTAACGGATTCATCAGTCGGTATCGCAGGTGGAAAGCAGTGGCCCACTTTAACCGATGATGTGAGGGAGGGCGCAAACGTAAACGTTCGGTAAAGGACATTGAAACGACTTGTTTCAGCCTCCATTAAGGTCGGGCACCTTATCCTCTGTGGATAAAGGCAACGATTTCCCCGGCAATCTACGAGGTCGCCATGAACAGCGAAGAACAAACCCTGATCGATGGACTGTTTTCCCGGCTGCAACAGGCCGAAACGGACTCAGCCCCGCGCGACGCCCAGGCCGAGGCGCGGATCAAGGAACACCTGACACGCCAGCCGGCGGCAGGTTATTTCATGACCCAGGCGATTCTGGTGCAAGAGGCGGCGATCAAGAGCCTCGACGAGCAGAACAAACAACTCACCGCTCAAGTCCGGCAATTGCAGGCCGACCTGCAACAGGCCAAGGCTCAGACAGCCGCACCGGCGCCGAGCAGCGGTGGTTTCCTGTCGAGCATCTTTGGTGGCGGCAATCGTGATCCGCAACCTGCGCCCGCGCAAAGTGCGCCGGTGTCGAGCGGTGGCGGCTGGCGAGAACCGGCGCGTCCTGCATTCAACTCGCAGCCGCCACAGCAAAACTTCGGCGCGCCGCAGCAAAACTACGCCCCGCAACAGCAGGCAGCGGCGGGCAGCAGTTTTCTCGGTGGCGCGTTGAAGACTGCGGCCGGTGTCGCCGGTGGCGTGATGTTGGCGCAAGGCATCAGCAGCCTGTTCCATCACAATCAGCAGCCGGAAGAAATCGTCGAAGTCATCAAGGAAGAACCGGCCCAGGTCAACGATCAGGGCAACAACGGCTGGGGCGACGACCAGCGCATGGCCGGTAACGATTCCTACGGCAATGACCAGGGCGGTTTTGCTGACGCCAACTACAGCGATGACAGCTCATCGTTCTTTGGCGGAGACGACGACTCCTACGTCTGAAAACCCCGAACCTGTGGCGAGCGAGCTTGTTCGCGCTGGGTCGCGAAGCGGCACCCTGCTCTGTGTTTAGAAAGAAGCGGGTCTGCTGCGCAGCCCAGCGGGAGCAAGCTCCCTCGCCACGGGTTTTCATTTCATAGTGCCATTCGTCTGGGCTGCCCAAGCGCTTGCGGCCGATTATTCGCGGAACCCTCCTTCAGGCTGGCATACTGGGCGACTTTTCGGGCCTGGTGCCTGAGTCAGCCTTGAGGAACTCCGGTGAAAAAAATCGCAGTGTTCGCCGATGTCCAGAACCTCTATTACACCGTGCGTCAGGCCTATGGTTGTCACTTCAACTACGCCGCGCTGTGGGCTGATGTCAGCAAACAGGGCGAGATCGTCGAGGCCTACGCCTACGCGATCGACCGTGGTGACAGCAAGCAGCAGCAGTTCCAGCAGATCCTGCGCAACCTCGGTTTCACCGTGAAGCTCAAACCGTACATCCAGCGCAGCGACGGCTCGGCCAAGGGCGACTGGGACGTGGGCATCACCCTCGACATCATGGACGCCGCCGACCACGTCGACGAAGTGGTGCTGGCTTCCGGTGACGGTGATTTCGACATGCTGCTGGAACGCATCATCAGCAAGCACGGCGTACAAGCGGTGGCCTATGGCGTACCGGGCCTGACCGCCAATTCGCTGATCCGCGCCGCCAGCCGCTACGTGCCGATCGAAGGCGCCTTGCTGCTCAAGAATTGATTTTTACGGAGTTGAAACAGGTTTGGAACGCATCGCAGTCATCGACTTTGAAACCACCGGGATCTCCCCGAGCAGCAGCTGCCGGGCCACGGAAATTGCCGTGGTGATCCTTGAACAGGGGCGCATCGTCGAGCGTTACCAGAGCCTGATGAACGCCGGCGTGCGCGTCCCGGCCTTCATCGAACAACTCACCGGCATCAGCAATGCCATGCTGCGCACCGCGCCATCGGCCGAGCAGGTGATGAACGAGGTCAACGAATTCGTCGGCATCACGCCGTTGCTGGCGCACAACGCCGCGTTCGACCAGAAGTTCTGGGACTTCGAACTCGGCCGGATCAAACGCACCCGCCTGCAAAACTTTGCCTGTTCGCTGCTGTTGGCCCGCCGCCTGATGCCTGCGGCGCCGAACCACAAACTCGGCACCCTCACCACCTTCGCCAACCTGCCGCACACGGGCAAGGCTCACCGGGCGATGGCGGATGCCGAGATGGCAGCCAACCTGACGGCGCATCTGGCTGAAGAGCTGCGGCAGAAGCATGGCTTGCACGAGTTGTCCCATGATTTGCTGTGCAAGTTGCAGAAAGTGCCGGCGGCGAAGATCAACGAACACCTCAAACGCCATCGCGGGTTCTGACAGACAGACCGCAATCCCCCTGTAGGAGCCGACTTGCTGGCGATAGCGGTGTATCGGTCGACATCAATGTTGAATGACGAACCGCAATCGCCAGCAAGCCGGCTCCTACAGGGGCTGTGTCGTATCAAACTTTTCCATTGCCTTCCAGCTGCCCCAACGGCACGCGCTTCTCTATCGCACTCGACAACACAATCGACGTCTTGCTGAACCCAAACGTGGCAATCTGGTTGATCAACTCTTCCAGCTCCGGCATCGAGCCCACCGCCGCTTGCATGATTACGCACGGATCGCCCGTCACGCGGTGGCATTCAGTTAACTGTGGGATTTTTATCAGGTCGTCGTAGGCCTTCTGGTTGCCGTGCTGGTTCAGGCGCAGTTCGATGACGCACTGGATCGGCAGCCCGAGCTTGGCCATGTCGACTTTCGCCTGGTAACCGGTGATCACGCCGCTGGCTTCCAGTTTGGCCACGCGTTCGGCCACGGCCGGGGCGGACAGGTTGACCTTGCGCGCCAGGTCGGCGTAGGACGCGCGACCGTTTTCCAACAGGGCGCTGAGCAGCATGCGGTCGTACTTATCCATCGAGCTGGCTCCTGAAAATCACGGACTTTCGAAAGCACGGTTTATAGCGTTGAACTCCGTGTTTTGAAAAGTGTACCGATGCTTTAAACAGGTTTTGTAACTTATTTTTACGCGTCTGCCTTTTTAGAATAGCTGTTCACTTGTCTTGCCTGTGAGCTGCCCGCCATGCCTGGTCCACGTCGCTTTCCCTTGCCGTTAATCGCTGCCTTCTTCGCGTTGTACGTGATTTGGGGTTCGACCTATCTGGTGATTCGTATTGGTGTGGAGTACTGGCCGCCGTTGCTGCTGGCGGGGATCCGCTTCGTGATCGCCGGGACTTTGATGTACGCCTTCCTGCGTTGGCGCGGGGCGCCGGCACCGACCTGGGCACAATGGAAAGCTGCGGGGATCATTGGCGTGTTGCTGCTGGCTTGCGGCAACGGCGCGGTGAGCGTGGCCGAGCACACGGGTGTGGCCTCTGGCGTTGCGGCGTTGGCGGTGGCGACGGTGCCGCTGTTTACCTTGCTCTGCGGTTATTTCTGGGGCGCACGCAATACCCGTCTCGAATGGGCCGGGATTGTCCTCGGATTGATCGGCATCGGCATGCTCAACCTCGGCTCCAACCTGCAATCGAGCCCGCTGGGCGCTGCACTGCTGATCTTTGCGGCGGCGGCCTGGGCCTTTGGCTCCGTTTGGAGCAAACACCTGCCATTGCCCCAGGGCGCCATGGCCAGCGCCGTGGAAATGTTAGTCGGCGGCGTGGTGTTGCTGGTCGCCAGTGCAGTCAGCGGCGAACACCTGGAAAAGATGCCGCCGATCGAAGGCTGGGCCGCGCTGGCGTACCTGACTGTCTTCGGTTCGATCATCGCCTTCAACGCCTACATGTACCTGTTGAAACACGTGCGTCCGGCGGCGGCCACCAGTTATGCCTACGTCAACCCGGCGGTGGCGGTGTTATTGGGCATCGTGTTTGTCGGCGAGACCATTGGCACCGAGGAAGCGCTGGCCATGTTGGTGATCATCAGCGCCGTGGTGCTGATCGGCCTGCCGCAATGGCGTCGCACACCGGAACGGCCAGTGGTGAAGGCAGTGCCGACAGAATCCCGTGTGAATTAGGGTAAACTGCGCGGCATTGCACACTTGTCGCACAACCGCGCTGAATTTTCCTACGGTATTCCCATGACTTTCGCCACCCTTGGCCTGATCGAACCCTTGCTGCGCTCCCTCGAGACGCTCGGCTACCAGACTCCGACGCCGGTTCAGGCGCAAGCCATTCCCGCGGTGCTGGCCGGTCGCGACCTGATGGCCGCCGCCCAGACCGGCACCGGCAAGACCGCCGGTTTCGCCCTGCCGCTTCTGCAATTGCTGGCGATGGAAGGGCCGAAAGTCACCGCCAACTCGGTGCGTGCGCTGATCCTGGTGCCGACCCGTGAACTGGCCGAGCAGGTTCACGAAGCCGTGCGCCAGTACGCCGAGAACCTGCCGTTGCGCACGTACGCGGTGTACGGCGGCGTCAGCATCAACCCGCAAATGATGAAGCTGCGCAGCGGCGTCGATTTGCTGGTGGCGACCCCGGGCCGTTTGCTCGATCTGTTCCGCCAGAACGCGCTGAAGTTCAACCAGTTGCAAACCCTGGTGCTGGACGAAGCCGACCGCATGCTCGACCTGGGTTTTTCCGAGGAGCTGGCGAACATTTACCGCGCGCTGCCGAAGAAACGTCAGACGCTGCTGTTCTCCGCGACCTTCTCCGACGAGATCCGCCTGCTGGCCGGGCAGATGCTCAACGACCCGCTGACAGTCGAAGTCAGCCCGCGCAACGTCGCCGCCAACACCGTCAAGCAATGGATCGTGACGGTGGACAAGAAGCGCAAGCCGGAACTGTTCGTGCACCTGATGCGCAAGGGCAAGTGGAAGCAGGTGCTGGTGTTCGCCAAAACCCGCAACGGCGTGGATGCGCTGGTGGAAAAACTCCAGGGCCTGGGCATCAATGCCGACGGCATCCACGGCGATAAGCCGCAGGCGACCCGTCAGCGTGCGCTGGACCGGTTCAAGGCGAGTGAAGTGCAGATCCTGGTCGCCACTGACGTGGCGGCTCGTGGCCTGGACATCGAAGACTTGCCGCTGGTGGTCAATTTCGACTTGCCGATCGTGGCCGAGGACTACATCCACCGCATCGGTCGTACCGGCCGCGCGGGCTCGACCGGCGAGGCAATTTCGCTGGTTTGCGCGGATGAAGTGAATCTTCTGTCGGCCATCGAGATGTTGACCCGTCAGACGTTGAAGCGTCAGAACGAACCTGACTTCGAGCCTGAGCACCGAGTGCCGGATACCGATGCCAGTGGGCAGGTCGTCAAGAAGCCGAAAAAACCGAAGAAGCCGAAGGCTTCGGGTGGTGGCGGCAAACGCAATCTGGGTAAGTGGGTTGATAGCGGTGAAGTTGCGCCGGCGGAACCTTCGGTCAAGCCTGTGCGAAAAGTGCCGGTGTTTAACACTGGGCCGCGTAAGCGTAAGCCTTGATTAGCGGCGGCGTCTGGTAGGCCGTCATCGCCAGCAGGCTGGCTCCCACAGGTTTTTGTGAACGACGCAAATCCCCTGTAGGAGCTAGCCTGCTGGCGATGGGGACGACTCGGTTTTCAGCCCTTGCGTTGCAACCACTCCACCATCCCCATTCCCGCCGCACGCCCACTGGCAAAACACGCGGTCAGCAGATAGCCGCCCGTTGGCGCTTCCCAATCCAGCATCTCTCCCGCGCAGAACACACCCGGCAATTGCTTGAGCATCAAGCGCTCATCCATTGCTTCGAACAACACACCGCCAGCGCTGCTGATGGCTTCATCCAGTGGACGGGTTTTTACCAGCGTCATCGGCAACGCCTTGATCGTCTTGGCCAGCAATGACAGGTCGCTAAAGGTCTCGGCTGATGTCAGCTCTCGCAACAGCGCCGCTTTCACCCCGTCGATTCCCAACTGACTGTGCAGATGTTTGGCCATCGAGCGTGAACCGCGCGGTTTGCTTAATGCAGCCTGGATTTTATCCACAGGCCGGCCCGGCAGCAGGTCCAGGTGAATGGTTGCCGAACCGTGCTGGTTGATCGCCTCGCGGATGGGTGCCGACAGCGCGTAGATCAAACTGCCTTCAATACCCGTGGCAGTGATCACGCATTCACCGAGTCGCGGCACGTCGTCGTTGAGGCCGATGGCGATGTTTTTCAGCGGTGCTCCGGCGAATTTGCTGACCATCAATTCGCTCCAGGCCTGCACTTCGAAGCCGCAATTACTTGGTTGCAAGGGCGCAAGTCCTACGCCGCGTTGCTCCAGTGGCAACATCCACGCGCCGTCCGAACCCAGACGCGCCCAACTACCGCCGCCGAGGGCGAGCAAGGTTGCGTCAGGCGTTAAGGTTTTTTCACCTTCGGGACTCGAGACTTTCAAGCTGCCATCGGCATTCCAGCCGAGCCAGCGGTGGCGGGTGTGGATAACTACGCCACTGTCGCGCAAGCGCTTGAGCCAGGCGCGCAACAGTGGCGCGGCTTTCATGTCGGTGGGAAACACCCGGCCGGAGCTGCCGACAAAGGTTTCAATGCCCAGGTCGTGTATCCACTGGCACAACGCATCGGCACCGAAACTGCGCAGCAGCGGCGCAATCTGCGGTGCGCGTTCGGCGTAGCGCGAGAGAAACGCCGGGTAGGCTTCGGAGTGGGTGATGTTCATGCCGCCGACACCGGCCAGGAGAAACTTCCGACCAACCGAGGGCATGCCGTCGTACAGGTCGACCTTGATCCCGGCCCGGCTCAACACTTCAGCCGCCATCAGCCCGGCGGGGCCGCCGCCGATGATGGCGACTTGGGAGGAGGGAGAAGTGCTGGCCTGAGTCATGATGAGAGCTGCGGTGTGGCGGAGTAGCCGCGCATTCTAGCAGTACGCGATAACTGTGGGAGCGGGCTTGTCCGCGATTGCGGATTATCAGTCAATGAGATGTTGAATGTGCCGGCCTCATCGCGGGCAAGCCCGCTCCCGCAGGGGGTTGAGGATGATTTAAAAGGTGATTAAAAAATGATCACTGCACTGTAGCCCAAGCTCCGCATGGCTTGTAGTCCCTTTCACTCAGGTTATCCACAGGCAGTTCCACAGGCATTGTGGGTAAAGCATCCACAACTCAATGACAGCCTGATGACTGCCAGACGCGCTGCGCACTGTGATGAAGGATGCCGTGGCGGCGGGCGAGGGCCTTGCGGTCCTTGCTGTAGCCGCCGCCGATCACGCCGACTACCGGTATGTCGCGACCCAGGCAATGACGCATGACGGCTTCATCGCGGGCGGAGACGCCTTCGTCTGTGAGCTTCAGGTAACCGAGGGCGTCGTCCTTATGCACATCGACACCGGCGTCGTAGAGCACCAGATCCGGTTGATAGAGCGGCAGCAAATAATTGAGCGCGTCATCCACCACCTTCAGGTAATCGGCATCGCCCATGCCGTTGGGGAGCGGGATGTCCCAATCACTTTCGGCCTTGCGTGCAGGAAAATTCTTTTCGCAATGCAGGGAAACGGTCACCGCCTCCGGTGTGTTGTGCAGGATGCGTGCAGTCCCGTCGCCCTGATGCACATCGCAGTCGAAAATCAGCACCCGGTTGACCCGACCGCTTTCCAGCAGGTAATGACTGATCACTGCCAGGTCGTTGAAGATGCAGAACCCGGCCGGGTGGTCGTAGTGCGCGTGGTGGGTGCCGCCGGCCAAGTGACAGGCAAGGCCATGCTCCAGCGCCTGCTCGGCCGCCAGCAACGAGCCACCGACTGCCCGCACCGTACGCCGGGCAAGCGCTTCGCTCCAGGGCAGGCCGAGGCGTCGTTGATCCTCGCGTGACAATTCGCCGCCCATGTAGCGTTCGATATACGAAGGGTCATGGGCGAGGGCGAGAATCTCTGGCGGGCAAAGCTGTGGGCGCAGCAGGTCGGCGTCGCGGGTCAAGCCACTGTCCACCAGGTGGTCACGCAGCAGGCGAAACTTGTCCATGGGGAAGCGGTGATCCGCCGGGAACTCGGGGCTGTAGTCTTCGTGATAAATCAGCGGCAGCGGCATGATGATTTCATACGGGAATGAGTGAAGGATCCTACCAGCGATGTAGACTTGCGGCACGGAAACGGGGGAACACGATGGAGCCGATACTGGAACTTGCGAGCGCGCGATTGCTGTTGCGCCAGTGGCGCGATGAGGATTTGCCGGAGTTTGCGGCGATGTGCGCCGATCCACAGGTCATGCGCTATTTTCCTGCACCCTTGAGTCGACTGGAAAGCGCTTCGCTGATCGGGCGGGTTCGCGGTCATTTTGCCGAGCATGGCTTTGGCCTGTGGGCGCTGGAACGCAAGGACACCGGGCAGTTCATCGGATTTACCGGGCTCGGCGTGGTTGGTTTCGATGCGCCTTTTACCCCTGCCATCGAAATCGGTTGGCGGCTGGCGCGCGAGCATTGGGGCCTGGGTTACGCCAGCGAAGCGGCCTGGACCGCTCTGCGCTGCGGGTTTGATCGTTTGGCCCTGAACGAAGTCGTGTCCTTCACCGCTGACAGCAATTTGCCGTCGCAGAAAGTCATGCAGGCCATCGGCATGCACCATGACCCGGGTGATGATTTCGAACACCCGAATCTTGCCGTCGGTCATCCCCTGCGACATCACGTGCTGTATCGCATCAATCGCGAACAATGGCTGCAAACCTTGCATGGATAACCTGTCACGGACGTTTACAATGGCCCTCATGATGGCCCGGGCCAGAAACTGAATCGACCGACGCAGCCAAGACTGCGCGGCATTGCGTTGTGTGAGGAGAGTCTGAATGAGCCAAGTGTTGGAAGATCTGGTCGACCTGCTGACCCTGGAGCCGATCGAAGAAAACCTCTTCCGTGGTCGCAGTCAGGACCTGGGTTTTCGGCAGTTGTTCGGTGGTCAGGTATTGGGCCAGTCCTTGTCGGCAGCCAGTCAGACCGTCGAAGAGACGCGCCATGTGCATTCGATGCACGGTTATTTCCTGCGTCCGGGCGATGCCGGATTGCCGGTGGTGTATCAGGTTGACCGGGTGCGTGACGGCGGCAGTTTCAGCACGCGCCGCGTGACGGCCATCCAGAAGGGCCACCCGATCTTCACGTGCAGCGCTTCGTTCCAGTACGACGAAGTCGGCTTCCAGCATCAGAGCGAAATGCCGCAAGTGGTCGGCCCGGAGAACCTGCCGTCGGAGCTGGAATTGACTCAGCAACGCGCGCACCTGATCCCCGAGAAAATGCGCGAAAAGCTACTGTGCCCGAAGCCGATCGAGTTCCGGCCGATCACTGAAAAAGATCCCTACAACCCACAGCCGTCCGACCCGATCAAGTACGTGTGGTTTCGCGCCGACGGTGCGCTCGCCGACTCGCCGGCGCTGCACAAATACCTGCTGGCCTACGCATCGGATTTCGGTCTGCTGACCACCTCGATGCAGCCTCACGGCAAATCGGTCTGGCATAAGGACATGCAGGTCGCCAGCCTTGATCACGCGCTGTGGTTCCACGCCGATCTGCGTGCCGATGACTGGTTGCTGTACGCGATGGACAGTCCTTGGGCCGGTAACTCTCGTGGTTTCTCCCGTGGCAGCGTGTTCAACCGCGCCGGGCAACTGGTGGCGTCGGTGACGCAGGAAGGCTTGATTCGTCATCGCAAGGATTGGGCATGAGTCTGGCCGACGTGCGTCATTGGGTGTTCGACATGGACGGCACCCTGACGGTGGCCGTGCATGATTTCGCCGCGATTCGCGTGGCGTTGGCGATCCCTGCCGACGACGACATCCTGACCCACCTCGCTGCGCTGCCGTCCGATGAAGCGGCGGCCAAGCATGCCTGGTTACTGGAGCATGAACGGGATCTGGCGCTCGGTTCGAAACCGGCACCGGGCGCCGTGGAATTGGTGCGTGACCTGGCCGGACGCGGTTATCGCCTGGGGATTCTCACGCGCAATGCCCGCGAACTGGCGCATGTCACGCTGGAGGCGATTGGCCTGGCCGATTGCTTCGCGGTTGACGATGTATTGGGCCGCGACGAAGCACCGCCAAAACCGCATCCCGGTGGTTTGCTGAAACTGGCACAAGCCTGGAACGTGCCGGCGAGCGAACTGGTGATGGTCGGTGATTACCGCTTTGATCTGGATTGCGGGCGAGCGGCGGGGGCGCGGACGGTGTTGGTGAATTTGCCGGATAACCCGTGGCCGGAATTGACCGATTGGCATGCGGCGGATTGTGTCGAGTTGCGGCAGATGTTGTCGGCTTGATTTTTTAAAGTCAAAAGATCGCAGCCTTCGGCAGCTCCTACATGGGAATCGCGTACCCCTGTAGGCGCTGCCGAAGGCTGCGATCTTTTTGCGGTTACTGAAACAACGCCTTCTGTCCCTCCGGCGATGTAAACATCCCATCCCCGTTATGCCCGACACCGGGCACCTCGATCAGTTGCTGATTCAGCCCCTGCGGTTGCAGGCGCTTCAGATAATCGAAGTAAAAACGCCCACGGGCCAATCGATTCGGGCCCTGAGCCTTGGCTTCGCAACTTTTATCCAGCGCCGGATGGTTCGAGTCGTTGTCCTGCTGCCCCAACAGATAAACGATGTCGCGCTTGAGGTATTTTTCCTGCAATTGCGCGGGCGTTTGTCCTTCAGCGTAGGCAGGCAAGTCTGTCAGCCCGTACTTCCAGCGATTGAACTGCGGACATCCGGCGTGATTGAAGGCCACCGGCCGGCGCTCATCGAAATAGGCGTATGAAGACGGATTGGCGATCACGTAGCGCACCTTCACTCCAGCGGCTTCGAGGGCCGAAAGGTCGTGGCCTAGCATGGCGTAACGCTGCACCACCTGAGCGCCGCCGGAGTGCCCGGCGATGACGATTTGCTTCACGTCCGAGAACTGCTGGCGATCACTCAGTCGGGCGATGATTTCGTCCAGCGCCTCGTAAGAACTCATACGAAACGGCGCGGTAGATTCGCCCCCGGCCATCCACTCATTGCCCTGCCAGCGCAAAACCGTGTCAGACACGGGATGCAGCGCGACGTCCGTTTCATTGAGAAATTGCGGAGCGATCACCAGAGTCGTCGCACTTTGTCCGGCCAGTTCGGCCGCGTGTTCGCCCGTTTTCAGGTAGGTTTGTGCATTGCGCGGGCGACCGTGGACGATGATCAGCACGCGTTCGATTTTCGCCGGGGCGGGACTGATGCCCACCGCCATTTCACCTGATTTCAACAACAGGCGACCGGGGCTGAGTTCCTTGACCCCCAACTCGGCAGCCTGAGTACTTGCGCAAGTGACCAGCAGCGCCAACAACCATTTTTTCATCTACAGATTTTTCGCCGAAAAGGTATCGCACTGGCCAACCTGGCCTTGGGCGAAACCGGTTTTGAACCAGCGCACCCGTTGCGCTGACGTACCATGGGTAAACGAGTCCGGCACCACGCGGCCCTGACCCTGTTGCTGCAAACGATCGTCGCCAATGGCATTGGCGGCGTTCAGTGCTTCTTCGATGTCGCCCGGTTCCAGCCAGTTCAACCGCTGCTGGGCATTGTTGGCCCAGACCCCGGCCAGGCAATCGGCCTGCAGTTCCTGACGCACTAGCAAACCACCATCGCCTTCCATCTGCCGGCCTTGCTGGCGGGCTGTCTGAATTTTCGCGGAAACGCCGAGCAACGTCTGAACGTGGTGTCCGACTTCGTGAGCGATCACGTAGGCCTGGGCGAAGTCGCCGGCGGCGGCAAAGCGTTGTGACATCTCCTGAAAGAAACTCGTGTCCAGATAGACCTTCTGGTCTGCCGGGCAATAAAACGGGCCGGTCGCCGACGTCGCCAGGCCGCAAGCCGAGTTCACGCGGTTGCTGAACAACACCAGGGTCGGATCTTTGTATTG
This sequence comes from Pseudomonas sp. GL-RE-29, assembly GCF_019947275.1. Lineage (NCBI taxonomy): Bacteria > Pseudomonadati > Pseudomonadota > Gammaproteobacteria > Pseudomonadales > Pseudomonadaceae > Pseudomonas > Pseudomonas sp. GL-RE-29. The sequence continues at coordinate 33,110 of NZ_JAGYGD010000015.1, read as the reverse complement.
CTTGCCGGCCTGCTGGAAAATCTGCCGCCAGGTGTCTTCGGTGTCGCCGAGGATCGAGCGCACGAACTCGGCGCCCTCATCATTGGCCGGTGGCGCCTTGCGGGTCTGGTCAGTGGCAGGCGCCGATTGCTCGCTCATCTGGCCCGTCAACTGACCGAGGATTTGCATCGGGTCCTGGCCGGTGATCCAGCCGATCCCGACAATCAGGATGATCGCGGTCAGGCTCAGGCCCTTGCCACCACCAAAGCGCATCCCGCCGCCACCGCCGCCGACATCATCGCCACGGGCATCGACCACGTTGTCGCTGCGTCGGCCTTTTTTCCATAGCATGTGGGAATCCTCAGGTTGTCCGTGCGATGAGTGTTGCTGCTGAGTGGGAGCGGCGCCAGTCCGGTCGTCCGGCTTTTCCTGCGCACGCGGCTATTCTCGGCAACCCCAAGGAGGGCTACCGAGAACATTCAGGCTTGTATTGAACACGGATCCCCCATCGAATTCCGTCGGACGATGGGTTTTTATGTGGGGCCTTACTTGTCGAACGCATCCCACACCGGCGCAAAGTCCGGGCTGACCTGACGCTCGCGCTTTGACAACCCGGCGATCAACGCACGGTCGTCTTCATCCAGTTGCACTTGCAGCGCCGCCAGGTTGGCCAGTTGATTGGCCTCACTGCTGGCCTTGGGAATGGCGGCCACGTTCGGTTGATCCAGCAGCCATTTAAGCGCGACCTGAGTCGGCAGCACGCCGTGTTTGGCGGCGATCTGCTGGATCACCGGGATGTCCGAAACCTTGTTGCGTGCCAGCGGCGTGTAGGCCGTCAGCGCCAGATCGTGTTGACGGGCGTAATCGAGCAAGGCGTTTTGTCCGAGCAGCACGTGGTATTCGACCTGAATGGCTGACAGCGGCGCGCCCAGTTCCTCGACGACTTTGCGCAGCAGCGGCAGTGGGAAATTCGCCACGCCAATGTTGCGCGCCAGTCCTTGCTCCTTGAACGAGACCAGGGTTTCGATGGTTTTCGGCAGGTCCCAATCGGTGGTCGGCCAATGGATCATGAACAGATCGACGTAATCGCTGCGCAACGCCTTGAGGCTGCGCTCCATGGAATGGCGCATGGCGTCAGGGTGCAACTGGTCCCACCAGACCTTGGTGGTGACGTGAATTTGCTCTCGCGGCGTAGGACTGTTCACCAGCGCCTGACCGACAGCGTCTTCGTTGTTGTAGGCCGCCGCCGTATCGATGTGCCGATAACCCAGCGCCAGGGCCTGTTCCACGGCCCGAGTGCATTCCTCACCCAGCATCGGCCAGGTGCCGAGGCCCAGCTTGGGCATGTTCAAACCCTGTGCATTAACGATGTGCTGCATGGTCGATCTCCTTTTCATAAGCGGTGATGCCTGCGATATGGCGCGCGGCGATGTAGCCAAAGGTCAGCGCCGGGCCAATGTTGATGCCGCCAGCGGGGTAGTGCCCGCCCATGATGCTGGCCATGTCGCCGCCTGCCGCATACAGCCCGGCAATGGCCTGACCTGTGTCGTCGAGGACTTGGGCGTGGGCATTGACCTTGAGCCCGGCGAAGGTGCCGAAGCAGCCGGGCTGGACCTTCACGGCATAGAACGGGCCCTGCTCTATCGGCGCGACGCAGGGGTTGGGTTGCTGCAACGCGTCCCCTTGTTTGCGGTTGTAAGGCGTTGAGCCGCGACCGAACTGCGGATCTTCACCGTTGCTTGCGTGGCGGTTGTAGTTCGCCACGGTGGTGCGCAAGCCGATGGGGTCGATACCGCAGGCCGAGGCCAATTCCTCAAGGGTTTTGCCGGTTTTCAGATAGCCGCTGCGGACAAAGGACGACACCGGTAGCGGAAACGGCCGAGAGATGCCCAGGCCATACCGACGCTGAAACCCATGGCTGCAAATCAGCCACGAGGCGACTTCTTCGCCGGGCGGGGCGGCGGCGACCATGGCCGTGACGTAGTCGTAGTAGCCGTTGGCTTCGTTGACGAAGCGCTGGCCGTTGCTCAGTACACCGATGATGCCTGGCTTGCCGCGTTCGATGATGTGCGGGAAATGGCCCGTGCTCCCATCACCGTGTGGCACCTGCGAAACCGGTGCCCAGGCGACCGGTGACGCCATGGCGGTGTTCACTTTGGCGCCTGCGCTTTCGCCCAGGCGCAACCCGTCGCCGGACACCGCCAGCGGCGGCAAGGCCAGGTGTTCATGCCCGGTGGGCGTGCGCGGGAACAAGGCTTTTCGTCGCTCGATGTCATTGGCGAAACCGCCAGCCGCGAGCACCACGGCTTTGCGGGCCTTGATGCGCACCGGACCTTTGGCGGTGCTGACTATCGCGCCGCGCACCTGATTGTTCTCGCGCAGTAATTCGGTGACCGGCGCCGATTCCCAAAGCAAGACGCCGAGGTCTTCGGCGGATTTCGCCAGGCGTGCCACCAGCGCCACGCCGTTGACCAATTGCATCGCCCGGCCATGGACGGCGAGGTCGAGCAGGTGCCGGGTAAAACGCCGGGTGACGTGCCAGGCCGCCGACGCTGAGCGAGTCAGGTTGAGAAACGCCGTGAGGTCGGCGCCCGCCATGATCGGCATGCCCATGAAGGACGTTTCCCGCATGGTTTTGCGAAGACGCTTAAGCAGTTTGCCGACTTTTCGCCCGTCGTAAGGCGCGGCGATCACCGAGCGTCCGCCGGTGCCGGCGCCGGGCGTGTCGCCATGAATATCGGCAATGGCGTTGCCGTCGGCGAATTGCAGCGAGGTGTACTTCTCGAAGAACGCGACCATGTGCGGGCCGGCCTCGAGGAATGCGTCGATCATCGCCGGTTCATAGCGCTCGCCCAGTTCGTGTTTCAGGTAAGTGCATGGCAGTTCCACGTCTTCGACGATGCCGGCGCGGCGGGCCAAGGGGTTGCACGGTACCCATGCCCAGCCACCGGACCAGGCCGTGGCGCCGCCGAACACCGGGTCTTTTTCTACAACGATGACTTTCAAGCCATGCCACGCCGCGGTAACCGCGGCGGACAGCCCGGCCGCACCGGAACCGACGATCAGCACATCGCAGTCGACGTCGGGAAGAAAGTGCGGTTCATCAGGCATTTGTGTGTGCTCCAGCGGTTTATTGTTTTGGAATCAGGTTCCAAAAAATATAAGAGTCCGTCTGTAACGGGCAAGCTTGAGCGGGATAAAATGGGCGGTTATCGGACATTCAGTTCCACATTTCGCATTCGGCCGGTTGTCTTCTAGAATCGAGAAAATTTTGCGTGGAAATACCATGGCCGGCAGTCAGATCGAACGTGTTTTCAGTGTGCTCGAAAGCCTCACCAGCGACCCGCGTGGCCTGCCGATGCAGGCCTTGGCGGAGCAACTGGACATCCCCAAAAGTGCGACCCATCGCCTGCTCGCCGAGCTGATCCGGCTGGGTTATGTGCGGCAGAATCCAGAGAACCTGCGCTACCACTTGTCGACCAAGCTGGTGGCGATGGGGTTCCGTTATCTGTCGAGCAGCGGCGCCGATATCGTGCAGCCGGTGCTTGATCGCCTGGCTCAGGAGACCGGCGAATTGGTGCGCCTCGGGGTAATCGAAGGCGAGCGGCAGACCTGGATCGCCAAGTCTCAGGGTGCCCGTTCCGGCCTGCGTTACGACCCGGACATGGGCCGTGATGCGCCACTGTTCTATACCGCTTCGGGCCATGCGTGGCTGGCGTGCATGAGTGACGCCGAGGCCTTGTCGCTGGTCGAACGTCAGGCGGAAGACCGGCCGCTGGAGCTGGGGCCAAATGCGCCGCGCTCCAACATTGAACTGCTTGAGCGTCTGCGCCTGGCCCGGGAACAGGGCTACGCCTGTGTCGAAGAAAGTTCGGCGGTCGGCACTTCGGCGATTGCTGCGGTGGTACGCCATCCTGGCGATGGGCGGGTGATTGGTGTACTGAGCATCGCGGGACCGAGCGCACGGATGCCGGGGGCGCGGCTGCATGAATTGGCGCCGTTGTTGTTGGCGTTTACTGATGAGTTGTCGGCGGCGAGTCTGGCTTCGGAGCTATTCAGTTGAGGCCTGCGTAAGTCCCCTGTAGGAGTGAGCCTGTTCGCGATAGCGATGTGTCAGTCAATGACTATGTTGAATTCAAATTCCTCATCGCGAGCAGGCTCGCTCCTACAGTTTCAATCGCGCAGGTCCGAGAAGCTGTGCGCTATTCGAACACTTTCAATTCGCGCCTGTGTAAGAATCTGGAACCAGGTTCTAAATTGTTGGAAAAAACCTTCCAACAATAATCACAAGAGGACCGCGACATGAGTTCGCCCCTTCGCATCGCTCTGATCGGTGCTGGCAACATGGGTCAGCAGCATTACCGGCATTTGATAACCCTGACCGAAGCGACCCTGTGCGCAGTGGCCGATCCCGGGCCGCAAGCGGCAAGTCTCGCGGCTGATTGGGGCGTGGCGTATTTCGCCGATCACCGTCAGATGCTGGAGCAGGCGAGGCCGGACGCCGTCATCGTCGCCAATCCAAACACGCTCCACGTCAGCACCGCCCTCGACTGCCTCGCTGCGGGCGTGCCGGTGCTTTTGGAGAAACCGGTGGGCGTGCACATGGATGAAGTCCGCGAGCTGGTGGCGGCTTCGAAGGCCACGGGTGTGCCGGTGCTGGTGGGCCATCATCGACGCCATAATCCGTTGATCGTCCGCGCCCATGAACTGGTCCACAGCGGTGCCCTGGGACGACTGACCACGGTCACGGCGCTCTGGCAATTGCGCAAGCCCGACAGCTATTTCGAGATTCCCTGGCGCCGCGAGGCCGGTGCGGGAATGTTGCTGACCAACCTGATCCACGACCTCGACCTGCTGCGGCATTTGTGCGGCGAAGTGCGTCAGGTTCAGGCCATCACCAGTAACGCGATTCGCGGGTTTGCCAATGAAGATTGTGCGGCGGTGTTGCTGCAATTCGATAACGGCGCGCTGGGCAGCCTGACCGGTTCCGACGCGGTGGCGGCACCCTGGAGTTGGGAGCTGGATTCCGGGGAAAACCCCGTCTATCCGCGTCAGGCTGACCAGCCTTGCTACTTGCTGGCCGGGACGGGCGGGGCGCTGAGCATTCCGCAACTCAAGCGCTGGCATTACACGGAAGCTGACGGTGGATGGCATGAGTCGTTGCTGCAGACGGAGGAAACGTTCAGTGCCGATGAAGCCTTGCGTTTGCAGTTGCAGCACTTCGTGCGCGTCGCGCGTCGGGAAGTCGAGCCGTTGGTGAGTGTCGCTGATGCCGCCCGCACGCTGGCGCTGATCGAAGCCATCCGCGAGGCCGCCGAAACTGGCCGCGCTTGCGCACCATCCTTGATTGAGGGCTGACCATGAGCGAACGCATCTTTTCCCTGGCCAGTCTGACTGTGCTGGAGCTTTCACCACCGGACATGGTCGAAGTCGCGGCACGGGCCGGTTACAGCCATGTCGGTTTGCGCCTGGTGCCGGCGACAGCGGAGGAACACCATTTTGCGTTGGTGGCCGATGGCGAACTGCGCCGTCAGACCCTGGCGCGTTTGCGCGATACCGGCATACGCGTTCTGGATGTTGAAATCCTGCGTCTGAAACCGGACACCGTCGTCGCCGACTTCGAGAAAATTCTGGCTGTCGGCGCGGAATTCGGTGCCACTGAATTGCTCGTGGCCGGTAACGATTCTGACGAACAGCGCATGACGGAAAACTTTGCCGCGCTCTGTGATTTGGCAGCGCCTTATGGGTTGCATCCGCATCTGGAGTTCATGCCCTGGACCGATGCTCGCGATCTTGTGCAAGCCGAGCGCATCGTCGAAAACGCCGGGCGCGATAATGGTGCGGTGCTGGTCGACGCGTTTCACTTTGACCGTTCGGGTTCACGGCTGGAAGATCTGGCCAGGGTTGCCCCTTCACGGTTACGGTATGCGCAGTTGTGTGATGTTGCCGGGCCAAAGCCTGCGGACATGGCCGAGATCTTGCGTCAGGCTCGTAACGAGCGACGTTTTCCGGGCGACGGTGATTGCGATCTGTCGGGACTGTTGCGCTGTTTGCCAGCTAACATTCCCCTGAGCCTGGAGATTCCCACTGTGCGATTGCTGGAGCAGGGTGTGAGTGGGTTGGATCGGGCGCAGATGGCGTTGGATAAGACGCGGGAATTGTTGGCGCGGCTTTGACCTGATGTTGTGGCGAGGGAGCTTGCTCCCGTTCGACCGCAGCTTTCGTGTGTGCTGCGGGCACCTGTAGGAGCAAGCTTGCTCGCGATGAGGTTGGCACATCCAACATCACTGGTGACTGAAACGCCGCCATCGCTGGCAAGCCAACTCCTACAGGGGATTTATGGCCGTACACAGCTTTCGTGTCGTTGCGGGCATGCTTTGGGACTGCCGCGCAGTCCAGCGGGAGCAAGCTCCCTCGCCACATATTGATTTCACTCAGAGGCTTTCATGACCGTCAGCACCCCGCTATCCGGCGTCAACAAACCCTTCAAGGGGATCCTGCTGATCGTTGTTGCGACCTTCCTGTTTTCCAGTCATGACGCGTTGTCGAAATACCTTTCCGGGTTCTATCCGATCGTCATGGTGGTGTGGGCGCGGTACGTGGTGCACACCTTGTTGATGGCCGGGATTTTCCTGCCGCAATCGGGGTTGCGGGTGCTGCGTACCAAGCGGCCAATGCTTCAGCTGATCCGGGCGTTATGCCTGCTGGGCACCAGCCTGTTTTTCACCACCGGGTTGATGTACATCCCGCTGGCCGAGGCGACATCGGTCAACTTCCTCGCGCCGGTGCTGGTCACGGCGTTGTCGGTGCCGCTGCTCAAGGAACGGGTGACCCGCGGGCAATGGCTGGCGGTGATTTTCGGTTTTATCGGAGTGCTGATCATCGTGCATCCCGGCGGCGATTTGTTCACGCCGGCGGTGTTGCTGCCGTTCTGCTCGGCGCTGTTTTTCTGCTTCTACCAACTGCTGACGCGCAAGCTCAGCGAGATCGACAGCCCGACCACCAGTAACTTCTTCGCCGGGCTGTGCAATACCTTGGTGATGAGTGCGATGGTGCCGTTTTTCTGGCAGGTGCCGACCCTGGTGCATGGCGCGATGATGTTGGCGCTGGGCGCCTGCGGGATGACTGCACACTTGTTTCTGACCCAGGCTTTTCGCCTTGCGGCGCCAGCCTTGTTGGCGCCGTTCAGCTATTGCCAGATCGTGTTTGCCGGCCTGCTGGGCTGGCTGCTGTTTTCCCACACGCCAACCCTGACCACCGTCGTCGGGATCGCCGTGATTTGCTGCAGTGGCCTGGCGGCGGCCTGGCAACAAAGCCGCCGCTGAACGCACTCAAAACTTGAAACGTACCACCAGGTTTTGCAGGCCCGCGGCCAATTGCGAGAGTTCCTGGCTGGTGGCACTGGTGCGGGTCGAAGCATCGGCGCTTTGCAGCGACAGATCGCGGATGTTCAGCAGATTCCTGTCGACTTCGCGGGCCACGGCGGCTTGCTCTTCCGAGGCACTGGCAATCACCAGATTGCGCTCGTGGATCTGCTCCATGGCCCGGGTGATTTCCGCCAACGCGATGCCGGCCTGCTCGGCGATCGACAGGGTTTCGGCAACGCGCTGGCTGTTGCCGTGCATCGACAGCACCACACTCTCGGTATCGCCCTGAACCCGGCCGATCATCTGTTCGATTTCCCGGGTCGATTGCTGGGTGCGATGGGCCAGTGCACGCACTTCATCGGCGACCACCGCAAAACCCCGCCCGGCTTCCCCGGCCCGGGCCGCTTCGATGGCGGCATTGAGCGCCAGCAGGTTGGTCTGCTCGGCGATGGCGCGAATCACGTCCAGTACCTTGCCGATTTCCCGGGATTGCTCGGCCAGGGTTTGCACTTGTTGCAAGGCCGTGCCGGCATCGGCGCTCATGGCCTGGATCGAGTCCAGTGTTTCGATGACTCGCGCCTGGCCTTGACTGGCCTGCTGCGTCGATTGGCGCGTGCTGTCAGACGTCGAGACGGCATTGCGTGCGACTTCTTCCACGGCAACCGTCATCTCATTCACGGCGGTGGCGGCTTGTTCGATTTCATTGTGTTGCTGTTGCAGGCGCCCGGAATCCTGATGGGTGCTGTGATTCATTTGCTCGGCGGCTGCACCCAGTTGCGTGGAAGCGGCGCTGATCCGTTGCAGGGTTTCGCGCAGGCTGGTTTGCATGATCGACAGGGCAGTGAGCAGGCGCGCGGTCTCGTCGGCGCCGTGGCTCTGGATCGGCGTGCCGAGATCGCCAGCGGCCACTTGCTCGGCCACCGCCACGGCCTGACGGATCGGCACCACGATGCTGCGAATCAACAGCCAAGCGAGGAGAGCGGTCAGCAACGACACGGCGATCAACGCGCCGATTACCGTGACTTTAACCTGGGAATAGAGCGTATCGGCCTGCTGTGCCGACTGACTGACCTGGTTGGCGGTGAGTGCCACCAGCTCGGCGAACTGGTCACCGGTCTGGGTCGAGTACTCCTGGATCTTTCCGTTAAGCAGCGCAGTCATTTCTTCCAGGCGATTGGCCTGCGACAGGGTCTCGTATTGCGCCAGCGCCTGACGGTAACTGCTGACCGTCGCGACGAACTTTTCGTACGGCACGCGGTTGTAGTCACCTACGAGCGGGGTGAATTTTTCCAGGGCTTGTTCGAGCCAGCCTTGCACTTGATGCAGGCGCGTGACGGTGGCGTCTAGCACTTTTGGCTCGCGGTTCAGCGCCATGCGCAAACTGAGCACACGGATGCTCAGGACGTAGTCGCGGATTTCCCCGAGATAGCGGGTGCTGGGCAGGGAAACGTTCTCGGTGTGTTGGCCGGTGGCGCGCACTTGGGCGACTTGCTTGAGGGCGAACAAGCCTTGCAACAGAACCAGCAGGGCGATGAGGCCGAAGCTGATCACGGCGCGTTTGGCGATGCTCAGGTGACCTGGCGACATGGTTTGACTTCCTTGGCATTGAGCGAAAGGGTGAATTCATAAAACGCAGGCACAAAAAAAGCGCAGGCCCGAAACCGGGCCTGCGCCGAGGGAACATCAGTCTTCGATTTTCGGAATCTTGCGCGGTGCCATGAAGTACATCCAGGTCAGCGCAATGAAGTACATCGCCGGAATCATGGTGAACAGCACGGTGTAGTTGTTGTTGGTGATAGTCAGGATGTGGCCGACCAGTTGGGTCATGAACATCCCGCCAATCGCGGCACACATGCCGCCGAAGCCGAACACCGTACTCATCATGTGCTTGGGCGTGTAGTCCATCACCAGGCTCCAGATGTTCGCGGTCCAGGCCTGGTGCGCACCGATGGCCAAGGAGATGGCGGCCACTGCGACCCACAGGTTGCTGGAGCCGGCCGCCATGATCACGCCGATGATGCAGCAGGCGAACAGGAACATGGACATCAGTCGCGCCTTGATCGGGTTGACACCGCGGCCGATCAGGAACGAGGACAGAATCCCGCCACCGACACTGCCGAAGTCGGCGGTGAGGTAGATGATGATCAGCGGGATACCCATTTGGGTCACGTTGATGCCCAGGTTGTATTGCTGATTGAGGAACGGTGGCAGCCAGTACAGGTAGAACCAGAACACCGGCGCGGTGATCGAGTAGGCGAGGGCAAAGGCCCAGGTGCCGCGCATGCGCAGGATTTTCGAGAACGGTACGCGGGTTTGTTCCGGTTCGACTTCGTTCTGGATGTAGTCCAGTTCCGACTGTTTGACGCTCGGGTGATCTTCCGGGTTGAAGTACTTCAGGCCCCAGAACAGCAACCAGATCCCGCCCAGTGACGCCATGCACAGGAACGCGGCCTGCCAGCCCCACACGTGAAGGATCAGCGGCAGCAGCATCGGGGTGAACATTGCGCCGACGTTGGTCCCGGCGTTGAAAATGCCGGTGGCCACCGCACGTTCACCGGCCGGGAACCACAGGCGAGTGGTTTTCACACAGGCCGGGTAGTTGGCGGCTTCGGTCAGGCCGAGGATGAAGCGGCAGACCATGAAGCCAACCGCCGAAGTAGCCAGGCCATGGGCGCCAGTCGCCAGGCTCCAGAGCAGCACGGCGCAGAAGAACACGCGCTTGACGCCGACCCGGTCGATCAAGCGGCCTTGCAGCACGAAACCGATGGCGTAACCGACCTGGAACCAGAAGTTGATGTTGGCGTAGTCCATCGCCGTCCAGCTCATTTCCTTGGCCAGGATGGGCTGCATGACGCCGAGGGCGGCGCGGTCGATGTAGTTCAGGGTGGTGGCGAAAAACACCAGTGCCAGCATGCCCCAACGGGTCTTGCCGACCGCCATGGCGCCGCGGATTTTGTCGCCGATGCCGCCAGTGGCAGTAGTCATGGAGGAGCGCTCCACGGGAGAACTTTGAGAAGGAGTCATGTAGTCCACCGATTATTTTTATGTGGTGTTCCGGGTCTTTGGTAACCGAGCTGAAGGGTTGTCGACCCGGCTCAATGTGGTGTTGATGTTGAGCAGTGGACGAAAAATCGTCAATTCGCCAAAGGCCATTTCGTTCGATAATCGCACGCAAAACTAACCGGGTAGTACACTTTAAATTGCCGAGAAGGATCGTCAGGCCAATAATTCAATCAAAGCTAAACGCAATCTCCTACAAAGAGCCAAGCGTGCGATGTCCCTAACAAGATTGCCTCCATCACCGGGAGTCGAAATATGCAGCGTTCCATTGCCACCGTATCCTTGAGCGGTACCCTGCCGGAAAAACTCGAAGCCATTGCCGCCGCCGGTTTCGACGGCGTCGAGATTTTCGAAAACGACCTTCTCTACTACGACGGTAGCCCGCGGGAAATTAAACAGATGTGCGCCGATCTCGGGATCGCCATCACCCTGTTTCAACCGTTCCGGGATTTCGAAGGCTGCCGCCGTGACCGTCTGTCGCGCAACCTGGAGCGGGCCGAACGCAAGTTCGACCTGATGCAGGAGCTGGGCACCGACCTGGTGCTGGTGTGCAGCAACGCCTCGGCCGATTCCATCGGTGATGAACAGATTCTGGTCGACGACTTGCGTCTGCTGGCCGAGCACGCCGGCGCGCGAGGCCTGCGCATCGGCTATGAAGCGCTGGCCTGGGGCCGTCACGTAAACACCTATCAACAGGTGTGGAACATCGTCCGTCAGGCCGATCACCCGAGCCTGGGCGTGTTGCTCGACAGCTTCCACACCTTGTCGCTCAAGGGCGACCCGAGCGCTATCGCCGACATTCCTGGCGACAAGATCTTCTTCGTGCAAATGGCCGACGCGCCGATCCTGGCTATGGACGTGCTGGAGTGGAGCCGGCATTTCCGCTGCTTCCCGGGCCAGGGCGAGTTCGATTTGCCGGGTTTCCTCGCGCCGATCATCAAGAGTGGCTATACCGGGCCGCTGTCGCTGGAAATCTTCAACGACGGCTTCCGCGCCGCACCGCCACGGGCCAACGCCGCCGACGGTTTGCGTTCGTTGCTGTACCTCGAAGAGAAAACCCGCGAGCGTCTGGCGCAGGAAGCCAAGCCTGCCGGCCATCCGGAAATTCTGTTCGAGACGCCCAAAGCCAGCGAATACAACGGCATCGAGTTTCTCGAATTTGCCGTGGACGAAAGCCTCGGTGCCAAACTCTCCCATTGGCTGGAACGCCTGGGCTTCGTCAAGGCCGGCCAGCATCGCTCCAAGAGCGTCAGCCTGTTGCGTCAGGGCGATATCAACCTGATTCTCAACTCCGAGCCTTATTCATTCGGCCACAGCTTTTTCGAGGCGCACGGTCCATCGCTGTGCGCCACGGCCGTGCGGGTCAAGGACAGCGCCAGTGCCTTGGCTCGGGCCGTGGCCTACAAAGGTCAGCCGTATCGCGGATTGGTCGGCCCCAATGAACTGGAACTCGCCGCTGTACGCGCGCCGGATGGCAGCCTGATTTACCTGGTGGATCAGGACGCCGACGTCTACGGCACCGACTTCAATCTGCAGCCGAACGCAGTGAGCACTGGCGGCCTCAAGCGCATCGACCACATGGCCATGGCGCTGCCGGCCGACAGCCTCGACAGTTGGGTGCTGTTCTACAAGAGCCTGCTGGATTTCGAGGCCGACGACGAAGTGGTGTTGCCCGACCCGTATGGTCTGGTGAAGAGCCGTGCACTGCGCAGTCGAGACAGCTCGATTCGCCTGCCACTGAACATTTCCGAGAACCGCAACACCGCGATCTCACACGCGCTGTCGAGTTATCGCGGTTCCGGCGTGCATCACATCGCCTTCGATTGCGACGATATCTTTGCCGAAGTCAGTCGTGCGAAAGAGGCGGGCGTACCGCTGCTGGATATCCCGCTCAATTACTACGACGACCTGGCCGCGCGCTTCGATTTCGACGACGAGTTCCTCAGCGAACTGGCTTATTACAACGTGCTGTACGACCGCGATGCCCAGGGTGGCGAACTGTTCCACGTTTATACCGAGCCGTTTGAAGGGCGATTCTTCTTTGAGATCATCCAGCGCAAGAGCGGCTATGCCGGTTACGGTGCGGCCAACGTCGCGGTACGACTGGCGGCCATGGCCAAATCCCGCAGTGGTGCCGTCCGTCAGGCAAAGTTGTAGGAAATTCGTAACCGCGGGGGTAATCCGCTGCCGCACGGCTTCCTTCAGTGTGCGGCGCAGCCCATAATCGCCAGCCTGTGCAGTGACGGCCGTGAGCCCGCAATGACGATAATTCCAGAACTCTCCGTAACGCCCGACCAGCCGCTTGCCGAGCCGCGCAAGAGTCGCAAGAACAACCCGGAAAAGACCCGCGAAAATATCCTGCAAGAGGCTATTGTCGAGTTTGTGCAGCAGGGGCTTTCCGGCGCTCGCGTCGATGCGATCGCCGAGCGTATCCATACCTCCAAGCGCATGATCTATTACTACTTCGGCAGCAAGGAACAGCTCTACGTCGAGGTGCTTGAGAAACTCTACGGCGACATCCGCAATACCGAAAACCGCCTGCATCTGGCCGAACTGGCACCGGTAGAGGCGATTCGTCGGTTGGTGGAATTTACCTTCGATCACCATGACCGCAATGTCGATTTCGTGCGTATCGTCAGCATCGAGAACATTCACAACGCCGAATTTGTGAAGCGCTCCGATGCGATCAAGGCGATGAACAACACCATCCTCGATTCACTGGGCGAAATTTTGCGTCGCGGTGCCGAGGAAGGGTTGTTCCGCACCGGGCTTGATCCGTTGGACGTGCATTTGCTGATCAGCTCGTTCTGCTTCTATCGCGTCTCGAACCGCCATACCTTTGGTGAGATTTTTCAGATCGACTTGCCGGACGAAAGCATCAAGCAGCGTCATCGGGAGATGATTTGCGAGTCCGTTCTGCGATATCTGCAGGCCTGATTCAGCTGTGTGAAGCGCCTTTGTAGGAGCCGGCTTGCTGGCGATTGCGTCTGTACGATCGCCATCGCCAGCGAGCCGGCTCCTACAGGTTACGTCAGCCATTCATGCTCTGAAAATGCGCCAGCATCCGCTGAACATCCGGCACCACGCCGCTGAACAATTCGAACGCTTTCACCGCCTGAAACACAGCCATGTTGCCGCCATCCAGGGTGCGGCAGCCCAGGGCGCGGGCGTTGCGCAGCAGTTCGGTTTCCAGCGGAAAGTAAACAATCTCCGCCACCCACAGCTCCGCCCGCAGCAACTCCACAGGCACGGGCATGCCCGGCAGTTTTTTCATGCCCATGGGCGTGGTGTTCACCAGGCCGTCAGCCTCGGCCAGCGTCAGTGCCAGGTCGTGACCGGCCACTGCGCGGCCGCTGCCGAAATGCTGATTCAGATTGTCCGCCAGGCTCTGCGCACGGCTGATTTCCACGTCGAAAATGCTCAGCTGTTGTACGCCTTCGCTCAATAACGCGTGGGCCACTGCCGCACCAGCGCCACCGGCGCCCATTTGGACGACGCGCTCAACGGCAACGCCCTGCAAGCCACGGCGAAAACCTTCGGCAAAGCCCAGGCAATCGGTGTTGTGGCCGATGCGTTTGCCGTCCTTCAGCACCACGGTGTTTACCGCACCAATACCCCGGGCTTCTGGCGACAATTCGTCGAGCAGCGGGATGATCGCCTGCTTGCACGGAAACGTAATGTTCAGGCCGGTGAAATTCATGCGTTCGGCAGCCATCAGCAGGTCGGGCAGGGCGTTGCAGTCGAGTTTCAGTTGATCGAGGTCGATCAGGCGATAGAGGTAACGCAAACCCTGGGCATCGCCTTCATGCTCGTGCAACGCCGGGGTGCGAGAAGCCTGGATGCCGGCGCCGATCAGTCCGGCCAATACCGTTTGGTTCTGATTCATGACGTTCAACCCTTCAGACGTTGGCTGAAATGCTCCAGTGCCAGGCGATAGCCATGGCTGCCGAAACCGGCCAGTACCGCGGTGGCAATGCCCGAGACGAAGGAGTGATGACGGAACGGTTCGCGGGCGTGGACGTTGGACAGGTGCACTTCGATCACCGGCAATTCGCTGGCAACCAGCGCATCACGGATCGCCACCGAGGTGTGGGTCCAGGCTGCCGGGTTGATCACGATCCCGGCGCAACGCTTGCGGGCGGCGTGAATCCAGTCGAGCAATTCGCCTTCGTGGTTGGTCTGGCGAAACTCCACTGCCAGGCCGAACTCTTCTGCGGCGCGGCCGCACATGGCGGAAATATCAGCCAGGGTTTCGTGGCCGTAAGTCGCCGGTTCACGGGTGCCCAGCAGATTCAGATTCGGGCCGTTGAGCACCAGAATGATGGGGGACATCGAACTTTCTCCACTTATTATTTTTGGCGTTGGCCGAGGTTTTCAGCCTGTGGAGATAAATTGTACTAGCTAGTTAGTTTGGTCAATTGAAGAGGCGGTTAGTGGGCGTATTGTGTGCGGTGATCGGACATAAAAAGATCGCAGCCTACGGCAGCTCCTACATTTGAAACGCGTTCCCCTGTAGGAGCTTTCGCAGGCTGCGATCTTTTAACGAGGCAAATGCTCAACCAAAAAATCAATGAAGGCCCGCAATCGCAGAGGCATATGCCGGCTCTGCGGATAAAGCAAAGTAAACGGCCGCGAGCGCCCGCCATAAGGCTTTAGCACTTCCACCAGCGAACCATCGGCCAATTCCTTCTCGACGATAAAGCGATAGGTTTGAAACAACCCCGCCCCGTGTTTCGCCAGGGTCACGCCACCCAATACATCGTCGGAGCAGCTGAAGTTGCCCTCGGCCAGAATCTCCCTCTCAACTCCGTTGTCATTGAACAACCAGGCAATGCGCCGGCCGCTGCTGGGCAGTTCGTACTGAATGCATTCGTGCTGTTGCAAGTCGTCGAGGGTTTGCGGCGTGCCGGCACGCTTGAGGTAGTCCGGGCTGGCAATCATCACCAGCACGCCGTCTTCGAGTTGCCGCGCGATCAGGCCGGAATCCGGAATCGCGCGGACGCGAATGGCCATGTCATAGCCTTCACCGACGAAATCGATATTGCGGTTGCTGATGTGCGACTCGACCTTCACCGCCGGAAACCGCGCACGAAACGCTGGCAGCAACGGCAGGATTCGATGGTGGGCGTAGGTGGTCGGAATACTGATACGCAAGGTCCCGGAAGGCACTTGCTGCTGACCCATGACTTCGCGCTGGGCTTCGACCAGTTGCGCCAGTGCCTGTCGGCATTCCTCGTAATAGCGACGACCGCTGTCAGTCAATTTGACGCTGCGGGTGGTACGGGCGAACAATCGCACGCCCAGGCGTTCTTCCATGCGTGACACCGAACGGCTCACCGCGGCCGGGGTGACACCCGCTACCAGCGCCGCCGCGGTGAAGCTGCCAGCTTCTGCGGCCAGGCAGAACAGTTCGATGCTGCCCAGCTGAAGATCGTCAAATTGTCGCTGCATGATTGATTACACCGGGGATCAAATGAAGTGTCTGAATCAGTATTTATCAGATGCCGGCACACAGATACAGTGAGTTCACGTGGTAAGCCTTTCTTAATCAGCCGAGCAGGAGAAGAAGCATGCCTTTCGTCAGCGTACGTATCACCCGTGACGGCGTTACCCGGGAGCAGAAAGCCCAGGTCATCGCTGAAATCACCGAGACTTTGCAACGCGTCCTCGGCAAGCCGCCGGAACTGACCCACATCGTGATCGAGGAAATCGATACGGATAACTGGGGATACAAGGGCATTACCACGACCGAGTTTCGAAAAAATCAGCCGGGGTGATCCGATAAAGCAACCTGTAGGAGCTGCCGCAGGCTGCGATCTTTTGACTTTGATTTTTTAAAGCAAGATCAAAAGATCGCAGCCTGCGGCAGCTCCTACAGGGATTGGATCGTTTTTCGGGATTACGCCGACAAAAAAGCCGTCGTGATGACGGCTTTTTTGTGTCTGGCATCTGCAATCAGCGCCGGGTCAACAACACCCCGGATTCCATGTGATGGGTCCACGGGAACTGGTCGAACATCGCGCATTGGGTGATGCGGTGGGTGTCGTGCAGTTGGGCGATGTTGGCCGCCAGGGTTTCCGGGTTGCAGGAAATGTACAGGATGTTGTCGAAGCGACGAGTCAGCTCGCAGGTGTCCGGGTCCATGCCGGCGCGGGGCGGGTCGACGAAGACGCTGCCGAATTCGTAGCTCTTGAGATCGATGCCGTGCAGGCGGCGGAACGGCCGCACTTCGTTCAGCGCTTCGGTCAGTTCCTCGGCGGACAGCCGGACCAGCGTGACGTTATCCACAGCGTTTTCGCTGAGGTTGCTCAAGGCTGCGTTGACCGAAGTCTTGCTGATTTCGGTGGCCAGCACTTTGCGCACACGGGTGGCGAGCGGCAGGGTGAAGTTGCCATTGCCGCAATACAACTCCAGCAAGTCGTCCGGACGATCGCCGAGCGCGTCGTACGCCCAATTCAGCATCTTCTGGTTCACCGTGCCGTTGGGCTGGGTGAACGCGCCTTCCGGCTGGCGGTAGCTGAAGGTGCGGCCGCCGACTTCCAGCTTCTCGACCACATAATCATGACCGATGACTTCGCGCTTGCCCTTGGAGCGGCCGATGATGCTGACGTTCAGGTCCGTCGCCAGCTTTGAGGCTGCTGCATGCCAGTGCTCATCCAGCGGACGGTGATAACACAGGGTAATCATCGCATCGCCGGCCAGGGTGGTCAGGAACTCCACCTGAAACAGCTTGTGGCTCAACGCCGAACTGGCTTGCCATGCGGCCTTGAGCTGCGGCATCAACTGGTTGATGCGCAGGCTGGCGATCGGGAATTCTTCGATCAGGATCGGCGTGCGTTTGTCTTCCTGGGAAAACATCGCGTAGTGACGCTCGCCGGCTTCGCGCCACAGTCGGAATTCGGCGCGCAGACGGAAGTTCTGCAGCGGCGAATCAAAGACGCTCGGCTGCGGTGCATCGAACGGGGCCAGCAGGTCACGCAAACGCGTGACCTTTTCTTCGAGCTGAACGGCGTAGGCCTGGGAATCAAAAGTCATGCGTTGAACCAACCCAGTTTGATCACGAACAGAATCGACAGGATCACCAGCGCCGGGTTCAGCTCACGGCCGCGACCGGACATCAACTTGATGGCGGTCCAGGCAATGAAACCGAAAGCGATGCCATTGGCGATGGAG
Source organism: Pseudomonas sp. GL-RE-29 (assembly GCF_019947275.1). Lineage (NCBI taxonomy): Bacteria > Pseudomonadati > Pseudomonadota > Gammaproteobacteria > Pseudomonadales > Pseudomonadaceae > Pseudomonas > Pseudomonas sp. GL-RE-29. The sequence goes on along the minus strand of NZ_JAGYGD010000015.1, from coordinate 15,531 downwards.
TAAGTGAACGGCATCGCCAGGGCGGTGATCACCACCGGCGCGGCAACGGTGATGTCGTCCCAGTCTATTTCGGCCAGACCGGATGTCATCAGCACGGCGACGAACAGCAGGGCCGGTGCAGTGGCGAAAGCAGGAACGCTGGCGGCCAGTGGCGAGAAGAACAGCGCCAGCAGGAACAGGAACGCAACGACAACGGCGGTCAGGCCGGTGCGGCCACCGGCACTCACGCCGGCGGCGGATTCGATGTAGCTGGTGGTGGTCGAGGTGCCCAGCAGGGAACCGGCCATGGCGGCAGTGCTGTCGGCGATCAGCGCACGGCCCATTTTCGGCATGTGGCCGTCCTTGCCCATCAGGCCGGCGCGCTTGGCGACGCCGATCAGGGTGCCGGAGTTGTCGAACAGGTCAACGAACAGGAAGGCGAAGATCACGCTGACCAGACCGATGTCCAGTGCGCCCTTGATGTCCAGTTGCAGGAAGGTCGGGGCCAGCGAAGGCGGCATCGACATCACGCCACCGAATGGAGTGAAGCCCAAGGCGATGGAAGCGATGGTCACCACCAGAATGCCGATCAGCACCGCACCGCGCACGGCAAGGGCTTCAAGCGCGACAATCAGGGCAAAGCCGAGGGTGGCGAGAATCGGAGCCGGTTGTTTCAGGTCGCCGAGGCCAACCATGGTCGCCGGGTTGCTGACCACGATACCGGCGTTGTGCAGGGCAATCAGTGCCAGAAACAAACCGATACCGGCAGCAATCGCCGAGCGCAGCGGCAGCGGGATGCTGTTGATGATCCATTCACGGATGCGGAAGATCGACAGCAGGAAGAAGCACACGGCCGAGATGAACACCGCACCCAGCGCCACTTGCCAGGTGTGGCCCATGTGCAGGACCACGGTGTAGGTGAAGAAGGCGTTCAGGCCCATGCCCGGTGCGAGGGCGATCGGGTAGTTGGCGATCAGGCCCATGACCGTCGAGCCGATGGCGGCTGCCAGGCAGGTGGCGACGAACACCGCGCCCTTGTCCATACCGGTCTCGCCGAGGATGCTCGGGTTGACGAACAAAATGTAGGCCATGGCCAAAAAGGTCGTGACGCCCGCCAGAATCTCGGTGCGTACGTTGGTGTTGTGTGCCTTGAGTTGAAACAGCCTTTCCAGCATGTCTGCTCCCCGTGGCGCGCCCGGCGCCGTGAATGTATCGACCTCAACAGCAAAGCACAGACCACTGCAGGCGCCCGGGAATTTTCTGTGGGTCGGAAAAAGCCGCGCATCATACCAGTAGCACAGGGTTATGGCTGCTTATGGCGGTGATCGTCGTCGATGTTTTGCGTTTAACCCAAACCGGCCATACTGCGCGCTGGTTTTGGGGATGGGTTTTTGCATGAAAAAGCGTCTGTTGATCAGCTTGGCGATTTTGATGGCCTTGGGGACTCAGTCAGCCCTGGCGGCATCTGCTGCGCCATTGACCCAAGTGAAAGTGCTCAAGGTTGAATCGCCGGCCTGTGGCTATGAAGACATTGCCGAAGGGCAGGAACAGACGCGCTGCAATCACACCGGCCCGAACATCCGGATTTTCGTGCTGGAAGTTGGCTACGGTCGCAAGGCGCACGTTGCCCTGGATGGTTTTGACGTCAACGGAACACGTACGCCGGTCTGTGCTTTTGATAACGGCAACCTGACCGAATGCAGCGTCGGTAAAAAAACCGTCGGCTATCTCTATATCTTCGATCTGGCGGGCAAGCAGGAAGGCACCTTTACCTTCAGCAACACGTCGATCAACGCGCCGGGCAACACCATGTCGACGCAGCTTTACATCAAGTAACGGCTGGGCTCGAACAAGGGCAGGGAAAGCTGACTACGCTTTAAAGATCATTCCGTGGATTGCACTCATGACCTTTAGAGCTTTGATTACCCTCGCCGAGGGCATCGATGATCTGCAAGCAGTGACCCTGGTCGATGTGCTACGCCGCGCCAAAGTGGAAGTGGTAGTGGCCAGCATCGAAGGGCGACGCATGCTCACCTGCGCCCGCGGCACTCGCCTGACGACCGATGCGATGCTGGTGGATTTGCTGGCCCAGCCATTCGATCTGATCGTTCTGCCCGGCGGTGCCGTCGGGGCGCAGCATTTGGCAGCCCATCAACCCTTGCAACAACTGATCAAGGATCAGGCCGCAGCCGGTCGCCTGTTCGCCGGCATCGCCGAAGCCCCGGCACTGGCGCTGCAAGCCTTTGGCGTATTGCGCCAGCGACGCATGACGTGCCTGCCGTCGGCCAGCCATCAACTGTCTGGCTGCAACTTTGTCGACCAACCGGTGGTGGTCGATGGCAACTGCATCACCGCCCAAGGCTCGGGCGCCGCGCTGGCGTTTGCCCTGACGCTGGTGGAACAGCTCTGCGGCAAAGCCGCGCGGGCGGCGGTGGCGGGGGAGTTGGTGGTTTAGACGGCGTCAGCCTTCACCTCTTCCTTCGGCACATGCATCCGGTCGCGGTTGGCCAGGGTCGGGAAGAGTTTGATCCAGGTTCCGGTCACCACCAGCGTACCGATGCCGCCCATGACCACCGCCGGCACGGTGCCGAACCAGTGGGCGGTCAGGCCGGATTCGAATTCGCCTAACTGGTTGGAAGCGCCGATGAACAGACCGTTGACGGCGCTGACCCGACCGCGCATTTCGTCCGGGGTTTCCAGTTGTACGAAAGACGCACGGATCACCATGCTGATCATGTCTGCCGCGCCCAGCACCACCAGCACGGCCAGGGAGAACCAGAACGAGGTCGACAGACCGAAGGCGATAGTCGCCACGCCGAACACACCCACGGCGGTGAACATCACCCGCCCGACGTTGCGTTCCACGGCAAATCGCGCGAGGAACAGCGACATCAATAGCGCCCCCACCGCCGGTGCCGATCGTAGCAGCCCCAGGCCCCACGGGCCGGTCAGCAGAATGTCCTTCGCGAATACCGGCAGCAACGCCGTCGCGCCACCGAGCAGGACGGCGAACAGATCGAGGGAAATCGCCCCGAGGATGTCCGGACGGCTGCGAATGAAGCGAATGCCGGCCAGCAGCGAATCCAGAGTGGCCTTGCCCTTGTTCAGCGGCGTTTGCCGGGCGGGCAGGTTGAGCATCAGCGAACAAGCAATGATGTACAGGATCACCGTCGGGCCGTAGACCCAGACGCTGCCGAAGGCATAGAGCAAACCGCCGAGGGCCGGGGCGACGATGGTCGCCGATTGCTGGGCCGATTGCGCGGCGGCAACAGCGCGGGGGAACAGCGCGCTGGGGACGATACTCGGCAACAAGGCCTGAGTGGTCGGCATTTCGAAGGAACGGGCGGCGCCCAGCAGGAACGCGAGGATGAAGATCATTTCCCGGGTGACATGGTCGGTCGCGCTGCCGATGGCCAGCGACAGGGCGATCAACGCCTGCACGGACTGGCAGATCGCTGCGACCTTGCGCCGGTCATAGCGGTCGGCGACATGCCCGGTGTGCAGCATGAACAGCACCCGCGGCGCGAACTCCACCAGCCCGACCAGGCCTAGATCCAGCACGTTGCCGGTCAGCTGGTAGAGGTTCCAGCCAATGGCCACGGTGAGCATCTGAAAACCGCTGGCGGTAAAAACCCGTGCCAGCCAAAAGGCGATGAAAGGGCGGTGATGACGTAACAGCAAGGGCTCTTGGCTGGGCATTTGAGGGCAGATCTGCGGGAGGGGAAGGGCGAGATTATCACCAACCTGTAACAGGAAGTTGCGGTGACAGAAAATTTAGTTAGCTAGGTACCGATCATCTGCTGGGCCAGATTCCTGTGGCGAGGGCGCTTGCTCCCGTCAGGCTGCGAAGCGGCCTCAAACCCTGACATTTCGGCGCTTCAGGTAAACCGCATTTATCGATATGACGACTGCTGCGCAGTCGAGCACGAGCAAGCTCGCTCGCCACAGTAAATACCACAGCCCTATGAGGCAACTTGTCACGCGGCAAAAGACCACGCGGTTCATCCCCGGAAATGGGACTACTCTTTCAACGTTGCTTGATCCAGATCAAAACCCTCCGCAGGAATTGGTTTGGTGGCCGTAAGGCCAGACTCCCTGCGTTGTGATGCGTAGAAAAAAAGAACAAATAGAGATTCGCCGCACTCCATATTCGTGGGGCCGAGGATGCAGGCCTCCAGCCGGCAGCCGTACTACCTGACAGAGGAAGACTTATGTTCGGTTTAGAGGCACTTGATCTCGCCCGAATTCAGTTCGCGTTCACCATCTCATTCCACATCCTGTTCCCTGCCATCACCATTGGCCTGGCGAGTTACCTGGCGGTACTTGAAGGCTTGTGGCTGAAAACCCATAACGATACTTACCGTGACCTCTACCATTTCTGGTCGAAGATCTTTGCCGTCAACTTCGGCATGGGTGTGGTGTCCGGTCTGGTCATGGCCTATCAATTCGGCACCAACTGGAGCCGCTTCTCCGACTTCGCCGGTTCCGTGACCGGGCCGCTGCTGACATACGAAGTGCTGACTGCTTTCTTCCTGGAGGCCGGTTTCCTCGGCGTCATGTTGTTTGGCTGGAACAAGGTCGGGCGCGGCTTGCACTTCTTCGCCACGGTCATGGTCGCCATCGGCACGCTGATCTCGACCTTCTGGATTCTCGCGTCCAACAGCTGGATGCAGACCCCGCAAGGCTTCGAAATCATCAACGGTCAGGTCATCCCCACCGACTGGCTCGCAGTGATCTTCAACCCGTCGTTCCCGTATCGCCTGATGCACATGGCCACGGCGGCGTTCGTCGCGACCGCATTCTTCGTCGGGTCCTCGGCGGCCTGGCATTTGCTGCGCGGCAAGGACAACCCGGCGATCCGCACCATGCTCTCGATGGCGATGTGGATGGCGCTGATCGTGGCGCCGATCCAGGCAGTCATCGGTGACTTCCACGGCCTCAATACACTCGAGCACCAACCGGCAAAAATCGCCGCGATCGAGGGCCACTGGGAAAACAAAGGCAACGAGGCGACGCCGTTGATACTGTTCGGCTGGCCGGACATGAAAGAAGAGAGAACCAAATTCGCCGTCGAGATCCCGTACCTGGGCAGTCTGATCCTGACCCACTCGCTGGACAAACAGGTGCCGGCGCTCAAGGAATTCCCGCCGGAAGACCGGCCGAATTCGACCATCGTGTTCTGGTCGTTCCGGATCATGGTCGGCCTCGGTTTCCTGATGATCTTCACCGGGTTGTGGAGCCTGTGGCTGCGCAAGCGCGACAAGCTGTATACCTCGCGCCCGTTCCTGTACCTGGCGTTGTGGATGGGGCCGTCCGGCCTGGTTGCGATTCTCGCCGGCTGGTTCACCACTGAAATCGGTCGTCAGCCGTGGGTGGTCTACGGATTGATGCGCACGGCGGATGCGTCGTCCAACCACAGCTTCATGCAGATGAGCATCACCTTGATCCTGTTTGTGGTGGTGTATTTCGCGCTGTTCGGTGCCGGTCTGGGCTACATGATGCGCCTGGTGCGCAAAGGGCCGAAGATCGACGAAGGCAAGGAAACCAACGACGGTGGCCCCGGCCAGAAACGCACACCGGCGCGTCCGCTCTCCGCAGCCGATGACGAGCATGCCGATACCGACCACGTCGTGACCAAGGAGATTTGAATCATGGGTATTGATCTTCCGCTGATCTGGGCCGTGATCATCATCTTCGGCATCATGATGTACGTCGTCATGGACGGATTCGACCTGGGCATCGGGATTCTTTTCCCGTTCATCCCCGGCAAGACCGATCGCGACGTGATGATGAACACCGTCGCCCCGGTCTGGGACGGCAATGAAACCTGGCTGGTATTGGGCGGAGCGGCATTATTCGGCGCTTTCCCGCTGGCCTATTCGGTGGTGCTCTCGGCGTTGTACCTGCCGCTGATTTTCATGCTGATCGGGCTGATCTTCCGCGGTGTGGCGTTCGAGTTCCGCTTCAAGGCCAAGGACGACAAGCGCCACCTCTGGGACAAGGCGTTCATCGGTGGTTCGGTGGCCGCGACGTTCTTCCAGGGTGTGGCACTGGGCGCTTTCATTGATGGCTTGCCGGTGGTCAATCGCCAGTTCGCCGGTGGCTCACTCGACTGGTTGACGCCGTTCACCATGTTCTGCGGTGCCGCGCTGGTGGTGGCCTATGCGCTGCTTGGCTGCACCTGGCTGATCATGAAAACCGAAGGCAAACTGCAGGAGCAGATGCACGACCTGGCGCGGCCACTGGCGTTTGTTCTGTTGGCGGTGATTGGCGTCGTCAGCATCTGGACCCCACTGGCCCACGCCGAAATCGCCGCTCGCTGGTTCACCCTGCCAAACCTGTTCTGGTTCCTGCCGGTACCGATTCTGGTGTTGGTGACCTTGTACGGCCTGATCCGCGCAGTGGCTCGCAACGCGAATTACACACCGTTCCTGCTGACGCTGGTGTTGATCTTCCTCGGCTACAGCGGTTTGGGCATCAGCCTGTGGCCGAACATCGTGCCGCCGTCGATCTCGATCTGGGACGCCGCCGCGCCGCCACAAAGCCAGGGCTTCATGCTGGTGGGCACGCTGTTCATCATCCCGTTCATCCTGGGCTACACCTTCTGGAGCTACTACGTGTTCCGCGGCAAGGTCACCCACGAAGATGGCTACCACTAGGCTGCAGCGCAAGAAAATGTGGGAGCGAGCCTGCTCGCGATGGCGTCCTCAAAGGCGCCATCTATCCTTACTGGAGGATTGAAGCAATGACCAACAAACCATCCCTGCACGACATTCAACAAGCCGAAAAAAAACCGCTGTGGCAGCGGCTCGGCTGGCTGGCCATGATCTGGGCTGGCAGCGTCGGTGCACTGTTCATCGTCGCCAGCCTGATGCGGATGTTCATGAACGCTGCTGGCCTGACGACTCACTGATAGACCTGACATCCCATCCCGTTGCCTTGCAGCACGGATTGACAACCCTCCTGACGGAGGGTTTTTTTGTCGTTATTTGCGGGCTTTGAGAATCACGAATTTCGGTGTGGCCGCCACTTGCTCGACACCGCGGAACAAGCGCGCGAGTTTGCTGTGATAACCCAAGTGGCGGTTGCCGACGATGTACAGCGCACCGCCCACCACCAGCGCATCCCGTGCTTGCTGGAACATGCGCCAGGCGAGGAAGTCGCCGACCACTTGTTGCTGGTGAAAGGGAGGATTGCACAGCACCACGTCCAGCGACTGCGGTTCCTGCCCGGCGAGTCCATCGCCGGCGCGCACGGTCACCTCCCGGTCACCCAGCGCCGCATGCCAGTTTTCGGCGGCCGATTGCACCGCCATGAACGATTCGTCCACCAGCGTGTAATGGGCGTCGGGGTTTTGCAGCGCACTGGCGATAGCCAGCACACCGTTGCCGCAACCGAGGTCAGCGACCCGTGCTGAACCGAGGCCTTTCGGCAAGTGCGGTAAAAACGCCCGCGTGCCGATATCCAGGCCTTCACGGCAGAACACGTTGGCGTGGTTAAGCAATTCGATCGCAGGTGTGTCGAGGCGATAGCGGGTCGGGTAGGGCGATGTGACCGGTGCTTTGGCTTCAGCGGTGGCAATCAGCAGTCGGGCCTTCTTCACCGCCAGCGAGGCTTGAACCGGGCCGATATAGCGCTCCAGCAGATCACCTGCGGCACGTGGCAGGTGCTTGATCATCGCGCCGGCAATCACTTGTGCGCCGGGTGCCAGTTGGCCTTGCAGGCGGATCAGTTGTTCTTCGAGCAGCGCCAGTGTCTTCGGTACCCGGATCAGCACCCGATCAAATGGCCCCGCCAGGGCTTCACTGGACGGTATGTGCGTTACCGCATCAAACGCCATTCCATTGCGGGCGAGATTCTTTTCCAATCCCTGAGCGGCCAGAAACGAATCGCCGCTGCTGACCACGTTGACCTTGCCCGCCAGGCTGGCGGCCAAAGCGCCGAAACTGTCATTCAGTACCAGCACCCGCAGCTCGGCCGCAGGCTGCTGTTCGGCCAGATGACTGAGCAGGTACTCATCTGCCGCGTCAAAGGCTTGCAGGGGTTCGTTCTGCTGTTCGGGCTGGCGGATCAGGTCGAGGCTGGCGAAAGGGGTTTCGAGCAGTGGCATGGGGTGGGGCTCAGGGTAATCAACGGGGTATCCCGCGGCCAGAGGCGTCTTGCGGGCGGGGCCGCCCGAGCGGACTTCGTCGCGGGAGTTCACACGACATCACTCAGGATGGGACCGCGAATGGTACGTTTTTTTGAGTCGGATTACCCGCAGGTTTTTCTGCTCAGCGCATCGCTCCGCTGTTGAGATAGCCGGCCTTGACGGCGGCGATGACGGCCGAAACCTTGTTGTTGACCCCCAGTTTGCGAATGGCTTCCTGGACATGGAAATTGATGGTGCGTGCGCTGAGATTGAGAATTCTGGCGCTCTCATAGGCCGTTTTGCCATCCGCTGCCAGTTTCAATACGTCGACTTCCCTTGGCGATAAATGCGGCGCAGCCGGTTTGGCAGGTGCCTTGGGCAGCGTTTGCGCAATCAATTTATGCAGGTGATGCCCAATGAACACGGAGAAACCGAGATTCTCATACAGCTCCCAGGCGCTGACCGGGCAGTGGCTTCTCGCCAGGCTCAGAATGCTGCACAGGCCGGTTTCCTCGTCATGAACGGCTTGGGACCAGCCATGCTGTAATCCTTTGGTTTCCATGGCATCCCATAGAAAGGGTGCATTGCTGAAAAGTTCTTCACTCCAAAGAATGGGGAGTACGGAATGATTGCAATGCGCCACTACCGGGTCGCTCGCAGCGTACTTCTTTTTCTCGTATTCAGTGTTCCAGTCGGTTGGATAATTGTTGAACCGAAGAGTATGAAACTGCTCATTTTTTGTTGGGTAACTTGTTGAAAAGGCGAAAAATTTGAACCCGATGTTTTTCGCGAAACTCAATGAGATTCTGTAGGCACTCTCCATTTCGGTTGTATCGGATAACTGTATAAGTTGCAGCTCCTTCCACCGTTCCATTATGGACTCCATCTATAAAATGATGCTTAAAGGGCGCATTGGATCCAACGGGTCTGCGCGAGCTGGAGTGTAGGATGTTTCCTATGGTCACGTTGAGAATTTTTTGTTTTGTTCGAGTTTTGTAAAGCAGTATCCGGTTCTAATCCCATGGCAGAAAAAAGATAACTTGTATGTCGATACTAATCTCATCGCGTTCCCCTCACGATTAACTGTTTGGTTAGCAAATTACTTGCTAATTATTTTCCAAAACAAATGAGAATAAGAGTCCTTGTCTAAAAAGCACTACAAAACATCGGTGTTTATGGCGTCCTCTTTGCGAGACACTGCGGCTATTCGTTGAACGGAGCCGCCCATGACTGCCAGTGAAGAGAAATTTACTCGCCAGACCTTGCTGGACGTCCAGCCACTGACGCCGAACCTGTTTACCCTGCGCGCCACCAGGGACAAGGGCTTTCGATTTCGCGCGGGGCAATTTGCACGCCTGGGTGTGACCAAAGCTGACGGCAGCACGGTTTGGCGCGCCTATTCGATGGTTTCATCGCCCTTTGACGAGTTTCTCGAGTTCTTCTCCATTGTGGTTCCGGGTGGTGAGTTCACCAGTGAACTGAGTCGGCTGGACGTCGGCGATACGTTGCTGGTTGATCGCCAGGCCTATGGCTACCTGACGCTCGATCGTTTCGTCGACGGACGGGATCTGTGGTTGTTATCCACAGGCACGGGGATCGCGCCATTTTTGTCGATCCTGCAGGACTTCGAGGTATGGGAAAAATTCGAACGAATCATTCTTGTCTACAGCGTTCGTGAGTCCCGCGAGCTGGCGTATCAAGAACTGATCGCCGGGCTGACGCAGCGCGACTACCTGGCGGAATACGCGCACAAGTTGCAGCTCATCAACACAGTCACGCGTGAGCAACATCCCGGCGCCCTGAATGGACGGATTACGACGTTGATCGAAAATGGCGAGCTGGAGCGAGCGGCCGGAGTGGCGCTGACGCCCGAGCATTCGCGGGTCATGCTGTGCGGCAACCCACAAATGATCGATGACACGCGCAAGTTGCTCAAACAGCGCGACATGCATTTGAGTCTCAGCCGACGGCCCGGTCAGGTGGCCGTGGAAAACTTCTGGTAAAAAAAAACGGCGCCAGAGGGCGCCGTTTTCTGTTCCGCTAAAGCGGTCCAGGCCGATTGTTCTGGGCCTTGAGCAGGTCGCGAATTTCCCCGAGCAGTTCTTCTTCTTTAGTCGGAACCGGCGGCAGGGTAGGAGCGACGGCTTCTTCACGCTTCAGTTGGTTGATGGCTTTGATGCCCATGAAGATCGCGAAGGCGACGATGATGAAGTCGATCAGGCTCTGGATGAATTTACCGTACGCCAGCACCACCGCCGGGGCGTCGCCGCTGGCAGCTTTGAGCGTAATGGCCAGGTCACTGAAGTCCACCCCACCGATCAACAGCCCGATTGGCGGCATGATCACGTCACCGACAAACGAGGTGACGATCTTGCCGAAGGCGGCGCCGATGATGATGCCGACGGCCATGTCGATCACGTTGCCTTTGACCGCGAAGGCCTTGAACTCACTTATCACGCCCATAGGTTATTTCCTTGTTACAGATGAGGTTGGTGGAACGCAGTGTAAATCAGCAAAACGCATCTTGCTCGACACACCAGCTTACAGAGTCGCCTGCTATCGACCTGCATTGCGCGAAAAAGTTTACAAAGTGCCATCACTGCGGAGCGAGCAAGATTGAGGGCGACGACCAGTTCTCGTAATGACGATTAGTGGTCGCCTACCTTCTTTATCTGCGACCAAAGTGACTTTTTTCGAGGGAAATCGAAGTTTGCTAAAGTCAGGGGGAAATGAAACTCCATTTGCAAGATTGCGAGTTTGATCGCAAAGGCTGAGTTGTATTTAAATCGAGGGTGAGTGCGTATGTTGCTTTGATAGTGGCTAATTGATAGTTGCCTATATATAGGTTGTACGAATTGGTTTAAATCGTCACGGGTTTGTATAGGTTAATTAGCAGCGTCCCGAGCATTGCTGGGAAAGTTTGTACAGGATGTAATCATGAAGCCTGGGTAGGACGGTAAAATTATTGAAGGAAGTTGTATGTTTTAAATCGGTTCGGTAACTCCGCCGCGCTGACCCGGTCCACCTGCGCTATCATCGCGGTTTTTGCCGGGAGTTCAGATGGCCAAGGCCAAGCGCATGTACGGCTGCACCGAGTGCGGCTCAACCTTCCCGAAGTGGGCCGGCCAGTGCAGTGAATGCGGCGCCTGGAACACCCTGACCGAAACCATGGTGGAAAGTGGCGGGGCAGCGGCGCCGAGCGGCCGCACCGGTTGGACTGGTCAGCAGGCGCAGATCAAGACCCTGGCCGAAGTCAGTGTCGAGGAGATTCCACGCTTTTCCACGGCGTCCAGCGAGCTGGATCGAGTGCTGGGTGGTGGCTTGGTCGACGGTTCGGTGGTGCTGATCGGTGGTGACCCCGGTATCGGCAAGTCGACCATTCTGTTGCAGACCTTGTGCAACCTCGCCAAGGTCATGCCGGCGCTGTACGTCACCGGCGAAGAGTCCCAGCAGCAAGTGGCCATGCGCGCCCGCCGTCTGGGGTTGCCTCAGGATCAACTGCGGGTGATGACCGAGACCTGTATCGAAACCATCATCGCCACGGCTCGCCTGGAAAAGCCCAAGGTCATGGTGATCGACTCGATCCAGACGATTTTTACCGAGCAACTGCAATCTGCCCCGGGTGGCGTGTCCCAGGTTCGCGAAAGCGCGGCGCTGCTGGTGCGCTACGCCAAGCAGAGCGGCACGGCGATTTTCCTGGTGGGCCATGTAACCAAAGAAGGTGCGCTGGCCGGTCCCCGCGTTCTGGAGCACATGGTCGACACGGTTCTGTATTTTGAAGGCGAATCCGATGGGCGTTTGCGTCTGCTGCGGGCGGTGAAAAACCGTTTCGGTGCAGTTAACGAACTGGGTGTGTTCGGCATGACCGACAAGGGCCTGAAAGAAGTCTCAAACCCTTCGGCGATTTTTCTGACCCGTGCTCAGGAAGAAGTCCCGGGGAGTGTGGTCATGGCGACGTGGGAAGGGACTCGGCCGATGCTGGTGGAAGTCCAGGCATTGGTGGATGACAGTCATCTGGCCAACCCGCGTCGGGTAACGCTGGGCCTGGATCAGAACCGACTGGCGATGTTGCTGGCGGTCCTGCACCGTCACGGCGGAATTCCTACCCACGATCAGGACGTGTTCCTCAACGTGGTCGGCGGCGTGAAAGTGTTGGAAACGGCTTCCGACCTGGCGTTGATGGCGGCGGTGATGTCCAGCTTGCGCAATCGGCCGCTGCCCCACGATCTGCTGGTGTTCGGTGAGGTGGGACTTTCCGGCGAAGTGCGTCCGGTGCCGAGTGGCCAGGAGCGCCTGAAAGAAGCGGCCAAGCATGGCTTCAAGCGCGCCATCGTGCCGAAGGGCAATGCGCCGAAAGAGGCACCACCGGGGTTGCAGATTATTGCGGTAACCCGGCTTGAACAGGCTCTCGACGCACTCTTCGAATAACCCGATCCCCTGTAGGAGCTGCCGCAGGCTGCGATCTTTTGATTTTGAAAAATCCCAAGATCAAAAGATCGCAGCCTGCGGCAGCTCCTACAACAGCGTTCATGCCTCGATCAGGGCGCCCAGCTCTCGTTCAAGTTCCGCCTGGTCTCCAAGATTGAGCTCGATCAACCGCCGCAGCCGCTCAATGGACTCCAGACTGATGTGCAGGCAGACGAAGCCCAACTGGCCGTGATCTTCGTGGGTCAGATGCACATCCATCCTGATTTCGTTGTCATCGTTCAAATGAATGTCGACTGAAAAATCCTTCTCCCGATCCCCCAGCCATGGCTCCGGACGCTCGATCAGCAAACCCTTGAGAGACAGGTCAATCAGCTTCACCGGCCAGATAAAACCCCCCTGAATCAGCTCGGTTCGGGCATCGAACTCAATACGTTTGAAGCGGCGACGTTCGGCTGGGTGCTCGCTCATGGCGCGATCCTCGGAAATGTACGCTGACTATAGACCGGCATTGTCAGCGGCTGCCAGGACACACAAGCGTCCAGATCAGTGTGGGGGGTATGGCCTTTGCCGTCAGTAGAGCTAAACTCGCAGTGGCTGTCTTTCTTGTCCACTCTGGCTGGAATCATAAAATGAAAAATAATAATAGCCCGCTACGCCATCTGCCCTGGCTGGTGCTGGCAATCATAGGTGCGTGCGCCTTGGGTGTCGTGGCATTGCGCCGAGGTGAGGCAATCAACGCCTTGTGGATTGTGGTCGCGGCAGTGGCCATCTATCTGGTTGCGTATCGCTACTACAGTCTGTTCATCGCCAACCATGTGATGCAACTCGACCCGCGTCGGGCAACTCCCGCCGTACTCAACAATGACGGTCTGGACTACGTTCCAACCAACAAGCATATCCTCTTCGGTCACCACTTCGCGGCCATCGCCGGCGCGGGGCCACTGGTTGGTCCGGTCCTGGCGGCGCAGATGGGCTACTTGCCCGGTACGCTGTGGCTGATTGCCGGTGTGGTGCTGGCGGGTGCCGTTCAGGACTTCATGGTCCTGTTCATGTCCACCCGTCGCAACGGTCGCTCCCTGGGCGACATGGTCCGTGAAGAGATGGGCCGCATCCCTGGCACCATCGCGCTGTTCGGCTGCTTCCTGATCATGATCATCATCCTCGCGGTGCTGGCGCTGATCGTGGTCAAGGCCCTGGCTGAAAGCCCTTGGGGCATCTTCACAGTAATGGCGACCATCCCGATCGCGATGTTCATGGGCATTTACATGCGCTACATCCGTCCGGGTCGCATCGGCGAGATCTCCGTGATCGGTGTATTGCTGCTACTGGGTTCGATCTGGCTGGGCGGGCAGATTGCCGCTGATCCAGTGTGGGCCAAGACGTTCAGCTTCACTGGTGTGCAGATTACCTGGATGCTCATTGGTTACGGTTTCGTCGCTGCCGTTCTGCCGGTGTGGCTGATTCTGGCACCCCGTGACTACCTCTCCACGTTCCTGAAAATCGGCACCATCATCGCCTTGGCAATCGGCATCCTGGTGACCATGCCCGAGCTGAAAATGCCGGCAGTGACCCAGTTCATCGACGGCACCGGACCGGTGTGGAAGGGCGGGTTGTTCCCGTTCCTGTTCATCACCATCGCCTGTGGCGCGGTATCCGGTTTCCATGCACTGATCTCCTCCGGCACCACGCCGAAATTGCTGGATAACGAGGTTAACGCCCGTTACATCGGCTACGGCGGCATGCTGATGGAATCGTTCGTGGCGATCATGGCCATGGTCGCTGCCTCGGTGATCGAGCCAGGCGTGTACTTCGCCATGAACAGCCCGGCCGCCGTGGTCGGCGGTGATGTGGTGGCAGTGGCGCAGGCAGTCAGCGGTTGGGGCTTTGCGATTACTCCGGAAGCCCTGCAGGCGGTGGCCCACGACATCGGTGAGACCACCATCCTGGCCCGTGCCGGCGGTGCGCCGACCTTGGCGGTCGGTATTGCGCAGATCCTGCACAGTGTGTTGCCGGGTGAAAACACCATGGCGTTCTGGTACCACTTCGCGATTCTGTTTGAAGCGCTGTTTATCCTGACGGCGGTGGACGCCGGTACTCGTGCCGGTCGCTTCATGCTGCAAGATTTGCTCGGTTCGTTCGTACCGGCGCTCAAACGCACCGAATCCTGGACCGCCAACCTGATCGCGACCGCCGGTTGCGTGGCCATGTGGGGCTGGCTGCTGTACCAGGGTGTGATCGATCCGCTGGGTGGCATCAACACCTTGTGGCCGCTGTTCGGTATCTCCAACCAGATGCTGGCCGGTATCGCGCTGATGCTCGGCACCGTCGTGCTGATCAAAATGAAACGCCAGCGCTACATCTGGGTGACCTTGGTGCCAGCGACATGGCTGCTGATCTGCACCACCACGGCGGGCTTCATCAAGCTGTTCGACGCCAACCCGGCGATCGGCTTCCTGGCGCTCGCGAAGAAATACAGCGACGCGCTGGCCAACGGTCAGATCCTCGCCCCGGCCAAGGACATCACGCAGATGCAGCACGTGATCTTCAACGCCTATACCAACGCAACACTGACTGCGCTGTTCCTGTTCGTGGTGTTCAGCATCCTGTTCTATGCACTCAAGGTCGGCATTGCCTCCTGGGGTAAAAAAGAACGCACGGATAAAGAATCGCCATTCCAGGCACTGCCGGATGCTTGATCGAGGAATGCAGCATGTTCAATGATCTGAGTCGCCTCGGTAAATACCTCGGTCAGGCCGCGCGCCTGATGGTCGGCATGCCCGACTACGACAATTACGTCGAGCACATGCAAACCAAACACCCGGACAAACCGGTAATGAGCTACGAGATGTTCTTCCGTGAACGTCAGGAAGCCCGTTACGGTGGCAAAGGTGGGCCGAAGTGCTGTTGATGCACGGTACTTAGTCAACACACAACCTCTGTAGGAGCCGGCTTGCTGGCGATGGCGTTCTCGAAATTGCCATCGCCAGCAAGCC